>DJKT01000024.1 GCA_002436205.1 Candidatus Peribacter sp. UBA6535 | reverse complement strand
TTTATCAAGAAAAAAGGGACAAGAGAAATAGACCATACAAAAAAAGTTGGAGGTGCCGGCGAGATTCGAACCCGCGCATGGGGGTTTTGCAGACCCCTGCCTTACCACTTGGCTACGGCACCATTTGCGCACTGAATAGTAGCAAACCCACTATCCACTATCCACTATCCTCTATCCATTTTTTATTCCTCCTCTTTTGGTTCCTCAAACGTCACCTGCTCGAGTATCAGAAGGATGTGTCCTTCGAGCTCTTTATTGATGGAGACAGGAGAAACGGCAGTCACCGTGTACCCAGTATCTTCTACTGTTGTACTGACTTGGTAAAACCTTCTACGAGGCTCCCCTTCTATAGGTTGTCCGGTAAAGACGTGCAAACTGATCTTGCTACCATCAATCTCAAAGTCCCGAGTATCTACGTGTTCATAACCATCTAACACTTCTACAGAGCGCATATTTGCATCACTGTATTGCTTTGGGTCAACAACATTCGCCAAACGTTCACGTGTTACCGCTACTGTCGGGAATTGTCCCGAGTGAGACTCCGAGGACTGGAATGCAGCAATAGTCTCCTCCGGAACACCGCGCTGCCTGAGTGTTTCTGTATTTAGTATCTCCCAGCTCTCCGGTAGACAGGTACCAAACGTTCCATCCCAGTAGTTTACGTCACAAGAAACCTTATCACCAGAGCCCCCTCCGCAAGCTGTGAGGAGAAGTGACACCGAAAGTAATGCAATGCGCTTTTTCATCTACGCATAGCATAGAGAAAGGCATCGAATATCTAAGTAGACAAAACCTCAAATATTGTTATAGAAACACCTACAGAATTGAGCAAAACGCCAAATGATGCTAAAATACTATGATTTATGAAAAAACAAACATACACACTTCTCTTTAGCATACTACTTGCGCTCCCTATGGGATTGCAGGCAGCAACTATTGATGCACTCGATACGATTGCAGGAGTTGCTACCGAAGTTGTGATTTCTGATCTACATCCCGGTACACAAGCGACACTTTCAATTGGCTCCCCTCTTGGAGATGAATTTACGCATATTCTCCACGTCGGAGATGAGGGCATAGCTCATACATGGATAGCAGGAAACGATCTACAGGTAGCAGGAGAATATAACCTCACCGTAAATGACGCAGTGGCAGACACGCTCACCGTCCATCCTGATAGCGTGGATCTCCTAGCAAGTTTTATTGATACTCCAAAGACATCCATTGCCGTAGGGGAAGAGATCACCGTAACCGTAGTACTGACAGACCGATTTGGTAATGCGCTTGCTGGTCGCTCTACAGAGCTTGTCTCCAGCAGAGCAGATGACTTGATACAGGCACTAAGCCGAGAGACGGATATGTACGGTGAGCAGCAATTCATTGTCAGAGCAGCTGTGCCCGGTGCTATCTCTCTCCGTGCTATTGATCTTATTTCCGGTCAGACACTCAAAAGTGCTACCGAGATTGCTGCCGGCGATTTACACGGAGCTGTTGGTGGGCCTGCTGCGCCCCGTACCGCACAGAGTGCTGGTATGCGGGTCGCCTACTCTACCCCCGCGAAGCAGCAACAGTTTTACCGTGGTAACCCGTACTCCGCCAATCTTCTTGGTGGAGGAAGCCAATTCCGTGCACAGGCAGGAGAAGCTCCTCGATTTGATCATATAGAAATTGAAGTAATCGAAAGAGCTAAGCGGCCAGACGTCGATAGTAGCGGCTTCCCTGTCGATGTCATCGACATGGAACAGTACAAAGCAGAAAGTATGCTCTTAACCGTAGTAGACCAATTCGGTCAGCCATTCTATGACTATATTGGCACCGTCTACCTCGCAACAACAGACCCCGAAGCAACACTGCCTTCGTTTGGTGTATACGACTTCCGATTCGAAGATGAAGGTCGCAAGATGTTTACCTTAGGACTCAAGTTTTCTGCATCAGGAAGACAGAAGATGATTCTGACAGAACGTGCAGATGAGATTCCATCAGACCTCTCTCTTGCTCTGGGGAATCTGGATGTAAACGTCACACCAAAACAAGTTTTTGCAGCAGCAGAAGAAAAAATATTGATAACATCACCGAGGAACAGTGACCTACTCAATGAGACAGAGATTGTTATCGAAGGAACCGGACCCTCATTTATCAACATTATCGTCAGTGGTGGAACGCAAGAAGTAGAAGATGAAACAGACCGCCAAGGAAACTTCTCTATTCCAATCTCTCTTGATGCATCTACAGTAGAACACACCATCACTGTTTACGATAAGGACGCTCCACAAAATAAAGGCAACATCACGTTCTCTATTGATGTGACTCCACCGGAGATTAGCTCTATCAACTTTACGCCGGAGAATCCCATAGAAGAAACCGATGTACTCGTCATCGTAGAGTCAGAGCCGGGGCTTGCCGAGATTACTATGACATTCAACGAAGAAGCCTACACACTTACAAACACCGATCCAAACTCTGGTAAATATCAGATGTTACTTACTGCACCTATCGCTGGCTCTTATGAAGCCATAGTAACAGCAACAGATGACCTGGGGAATACTGCACAAAGCACAGGCACTCTTCCTGTAGGTCTTCGTGGACTTCCGCAAGTACAGAGCGTAATTGCTGAAGCACAGATCAATGCTATTGCACTGCGTTGGGATCCTATTACCAATGATGATATTGATGCATACCGCATCTACGTCGGTACCACACCGGATGAATTTATCTACACTCTCGATACAGACAGGCCAACAGCAGCAGCAACTGTAGCGGGCTTAAGTCCTGGTACATCGTACTTCTTTGCCATTACTGCTCTAGAGGGAGAACGCGAGAGTGAACTAAAAAGTGAAATCGTCAGCGCAACAGTGCTCGGCGTGAAGCTGGATGTCACACCAGGTGATGGATCACTCTTTGTAGAATGGACAAGTCTCCAGCAGGAAATTCCTCTCGCAAACTTCATAATGCAATACTCCACAGAAATTGAAGCATTGGATGACCCAAGTAGAGAGGGAGAAGTAGAAAAGAAAACACTTAATGGGCAACTGCGCGCATTTACACTACGTGATCTGATGAATGGTATAACGTACTATCTCAAACTCACACCGATAACAACAACAGGTGAAGCACTCGAGGATCTCGCTGCTACCGGACAAGGTACTCCTATCGGAGGAGGATTTACCGCAGGAAGATCAGACTCCGTACCACTAGATCTCCGTGCAAGTGCACCTCCGGTGACAAGACCTGTAAAGCAGATCCCTCTCTCGAAAGAAGGAATTCCTATGTGGATGCTCTGGAGTGTTCTTGGAATGAGTGGCGTGCTGTATCACTGGTATCTCCGTCGTCGAAAAGATCAACAGATGACTGTAGCCTTCCTTCAGGCTATGGAATCACGGTACCATCAATAGTGTTATGGGGAAGAAAACGCTTTCCATCGGAGGCGCGACCTACGATCTCTTCGTGCGTTTACCAAAAGGCACTGTTCATGAATGCCTAGAAGAGCAATCGTTTGCTTTGCCACTTGGTGAGAAAATTCGCGTAGAACAACTGATAGAAACTTGTGGAGGCGGAGCAAGCAACACATCTGTCGGGCTTTCTCGTCTTGGGTGCGATGCATGTTTCGAAGGTATCGTTAGTTCTGATCAATGGGGAGAAAAGCTTATAACCAATATGCAAAAAGAAGGAGTGGACACAGAGTGTGTCACCATCGTAGAAGACGAAGTAAGCAGCTTTTCCATTATTCTCTCGGGTAATAGTGGCGAACGCGTTATTCTGTATGAATCCGGAACCAATACACATCTGCACGACGTCACATTTGATAAAGATAAACTCGCTCAAATGGACTGGGTCTACCTCAATCACATTCAAGAAGATAGCTGCGTAATACAGGATGATATCGTAGAGATGCTCGCAGTAGAGGGAGGGCCGCGCCTCACATGGAATCCGGGAGGATGCCAGATAGATGAGGGGCTTACACCAAGCAACAACCGAGAACTCTTAAGGCACACAGATCTACTACTCCTCAATAAAGAGGAGGCACTTGCATTTACAAAAACACAAAGCATAAAGGAGGCTATAGCCGCTCTTCTTGCAGCAGGAGTAGCAAACGTTGCCATTACCGATGGTAAAAGAGGGGTATCAGCTTCCGATGGCAATAAGATCTACACTTGTCCAGTAGTTTTAGGAACCGAAATACTCGATACAACAGGCGCCGGAGATGCGTTTGGTACCGGTGTGACCTGGGGGCTACTAGAGGGCTTAAACTTGCCAGATGCACTAAAAACAGGTAGTATAAATGCCGCAAGTGTAGTCGGATCCATTGGCTCTCAAACTGCACTGCTAACAGACACTGAGATCAGAAAACGGCTGAAAGAACTCGATCTCAATGTTACGTCCGATTCCCTGTAATTCCCATGTCAGAAGACAAGCTACTACAGATTCAAGAACTCATCGATAGTGCTTCTGCATCTCTAAAGACAGCCAATGCACTTATGCGAGATTTGACGGGTGTTATTGATACAGACAAAGAACGTCACGTTGCACGCGCAAGTGCTACCACAAGCGCTGCATCCTCAAGTACAGAAGGTAAAGTAGTCGAGGGAATATTCGACGGACAGAACATGATGGATGGAGAAGGGCAGAGCTATCCGGTTCCTGCAAACTACGCTTCCAAAAGCAAACTCGTAGAGGGTGATGGCATGAAGCTCACCATTACAGATGAAGGAAAATTCATCTATAAACAGATCTCCCCTATTAATAGAAAAACAGTAATGGGTGTACTGATTCAAGAAGATGGTCAGTACAAAATACTCGCAGATGGAAAAGTATACCGTGTACTTCTGGCATCGGTGACATTCTACCGTGCAGAAGTTGGTGACCAAGTCACCATCTTGGTTCCATCAGATATAGAAGCAACGTGGGGAGCAATAGAAGCAGTAATCCCTAAACACGTTGCCGATGCCGCAACAAAAGAATCCGTAGGTGCAGAATCCAGCGAGGATGGAGAGTTGAGCCCAGCAATGGAATAGGGGCTTGGGGATTAGTAGTTAGTAGTTGGGGATGAAAACTTGTATAGTTTTTGCAATACTTCCCTAGTCCCTAGCTACTAACCCCTAATCCCTATCAAAATTCCTATCCGCATTATCGCCCCCGTACTACTTGCCTCCGCATGCGCAGGTCTCTTGATGGCATTTCTTTGGTGGCAGCTCACACAATCTACACTGCAACTCAGTGGGCAGAAATTTACGGATACTGATTTGCTCGGTGCACCAATCCCAACCGTAAGTGATATTCCTATTGATAGTGATGACGCCTCCTTGCTGCATCTACGACAAGGAGATATCTACGCACTGCGTGGTGAATGGGAAGAAGCCCAGGAGCAATACGAGTCTGCAGTAAAGAGTGGAGGAGGACTAGCCGCTCTTCGTAAACTTGCTCAAGCTCAACTGCAAAGGAGAGATATGAAAGGCATACGTTCTACACTCAAGAAACTCAAAAATGAAGGGGCTAGACCCGAGGATGTATTGCTTCTGGAAATCATTATTCAGCTGCGTGCAGGAGAGCTGGTAGATGCCAAGAAAGTTCTGGAGAGTGCCGATGATTCCCCGCAGAAACACTACGGACTTGCACTCCTCACTATTATTCAAGGCAGCCACGAACGTGCACTACAAGAGTTGGCTCTTACTATTAATGGATGGGACCCCGTACTACGCAGCTATGCACGTACGCTAAATGCTGCATACGATGAATTTGCCCTCTTTCCCAATGGTACAGACATTCATCTTATTACTTTGCTCTCCCGTGCTCTTGCGCAGGTGCAAGAGTGTGAGCTGGCTCTGCCACTTCTGATACAGGTAACCAGTACCAAAGAAGATTACCGAGATGCTTGGGTCGTACAAGGGTACTGTGAACTGACAACCGAGCGACCGGAGCAATCCCTCGCCTCTATGGAACAAGCATATTCGTTGGATCCACAGAAACCAGAAATCCAATACTTCCTTGCGAGGGCTTACGCTGCTCTGCACGAATACCAAAACGCTATTACGTTCTTCGAATACGCACTGACAAATGGGTTTATTCCTCAGGGAGAAGTACGCAGGCTCATTGCGAGGTACGCACTGGAGATAGGTAATGCCGGTCTGGCAGTAGACCAATACGAAGCACTGACCAACGATCCAAATGCGACGTTTGAAAGTTACCAGGGCTATGTCACAGCAGCAGCAGCACTCGGTCAGGCAGAGGAGGCACTGCAAAAAGCAAAACTTGCCACAGAAAAGTGGCCGAAGAATGCGAGGTCTTTTGAACTTCTTGGCACAGTCGCTGCTCAACTTGAAAAGAAAGCAGAAGCAAAAGCCGCCTACGAAAAAGCCCTCAAGCTCAATCCAAATCTTCCTGGATTACAGGAAAAACTTCAATCGCTCTAGGGAAAAGGGAGCCCCTGAGGGAAAAACCGCAGGTTTGTCCCTCATGAATTAACAAAAAAGACCAGAACAAGTATCTCTGGCCTTTTTTGATTGTGTCATCTTCGCGGGGCTATCTGTAACTATTCTAAGAGAAGGGAGTTACGAGCGAAATGAAAGATAACGATGAGATGAGGTAATCTCGAAACCCTGCCTTGTTACGGTATCTCGTTTATACTCGCTACCCAACGAGTCCTCCGGGACAGGCTCCAAAACAAAGCCGAAGCTAAGGGAACCATAGAGAATTAATGGAAGCATTTCGCAGAGCAACCTCTCATCTACGAAACGACATCACAGAGCAGAGAGGGCGCCGAGCACGTTTCCCATGCGCAGTGCCCTCCCGGGCCTTTTTTATGTTTGTGTATGTTTTGTTTTAAAGGATCTGTTTTTGTGTTTGATTAGCCTTTTATGAGGCAAATCAGATCATTTTACGTGGTAGAGGAATAACCTGCAATCAATTGAAATAGACACGAGGTAGAATGATGTTATGAATACATTTATTGTACAGAGAATCCCCTATCAGCTAGATACTATTAGCTATAAGCTGATTCTATGAACCGCTTGCTTCGGACCGCAATTCTCATTGTTGCTGCTATGGCAGGAAGTGCCCTTGTGCTTGCTACCCTAATTGGGCTTGTAACCAATCTGACGGCCTTAGGGAAAAGTCCTGCAGACTTTGTACAAAAGACAGATATCAAAGCGGTACTCCATCACCCCTCATACAAAACACTGAAGGAATTCCCGACGGTCAAATCTCTCGATCTAGAAGGCATAGAGGCTATCGCACTATTTACCGAAGGCAATGCTCTGTTTAGAAGAAGTGCGCTAAAAGGAAACGAGTCTATCGGACCGTACAGTGTGCAAGTAAGTGACGAACGCATACGTGCTCTGATAGATCACCATCAAAAACCTCTCAGTGCAGATACGAATTATAGAACACTGGAACAACACCAAGCGTCCGATGACCATTGGACGTATCTATCTCCAATGAAACCATTAGAAAATGGCAGTCTCCTCACACGCATATTGCGGGCGATACTCTTTGCTAAAAATACCGGAGTTGCCTTAATACATAATACTGATGGCATCGTTATACGGCACATCGAAAAATCAAATCCAGAAAATGAAGCTGTAATACATATTCCTGATATGGCCGATGCATTTATACGCATCAGTATGGGAAATGGTAAAAAATCACTTCTGGATCTGCAAAAAAATCTTCACCCCGAAGACGCATTGATTTTCGAAGGAATACTGGGGACTTCATTACTGTACTTTGAAGAAGGTATGAGTTTCTCTTATGAACTGCTACCACTTTTGGAGCAACCTTCCAGCATCCAAATGAGTGCTACAGGTGGAACGCTTACTGTGCTGCTCAGTGGATCAATGAACGAGGTAAAGCCGCTCCAAGGAATACTGGAAAGACTGCACATAGCATTCGCAAACACATTACAAACATCAAAAATTACCAAACGCATTCTTGATAAAAGGTTTAGCTCCATAGATATTCGACACTCTGCCGAGATGATTGAGCGTGATCAATACAAAAAAGATGGATGGCTTGTACAAGAAACACATCAAGCAGGAAGTCAAAAAGGACTAGTAACCGCAGTACATGACAACCAATTTCTTATGAGTACAACAGCTAGCGCTATTGAGCATGCCATTGCACATCAACATAACCTGGATAGGCAAAAAACAAATGTCAGAGAAAGCGTGACAACTATTGCCGAAGTAGATCTCTCTCAAATACATCATCTGCTCCCCTATCTTCCTATTACACAAGAGGATATTTCTCTGCGATTTGGAACAGGAACACTAAAGTTTGCCTCCTCTCACAATGGCATTCTGCGAAGTATATCTATAGGATCTCCAGAGAATCCACTGCATCTGCTGGATCTCCTTCCCTAAAACCGTTACAGTCCTCTTCCGATATGTCACTACTCAAACCTGCCAAGTTCTTCCTCGGGCTTTCTAGTGCACTGGTACTTACCAGCGCGGTGTTGCTCTTTATACCAGGCCCCAAAATGAGTATCGATTTCACCGGTGGAACCATGACAGAAATCCGGCTTCCAGAGGGCATCGAAAAAAGTAATGTAGAAGAAGCTCTCAGCACCTTTGAAAGTGAAAATCCACTAGGCAATGTCGCGCTTACAAAGACAAAAAGTAGCACTGTACTCATGCGTATGCGCGATATCAGCAATGATGAACATCTCGCTCTTCTCGGTCATTTGCGTAATGAGCTAGGGCAAATCAAAGAATTGCAATTCACCACTATTGGTCCAACGGTTGGGGCTTCGCTTAAAAAGAGATCGTTCTGGGCACTGGGTATCGCTGCCATCGCCATTGTGCTGTATATCGCATTTGCCTTTCGCAAAGTGCCACGCAAGCTCTCCCCGTGGAGATTCGGTATTATTGCCGTTATCACCCTGATACACGATGTTCTCATTACTGTAGGCATCTTCATCCTCATCAGCCAAGTTACATCATTTGAGTTTGATACGCTCTTTATTACGGCACTTCTCACCATTCTTGGATACTCCGTAAACGACACAATCGTTATTTTCGACCGTATTCGCGACAATCTCACAGAACAGGGTCGCAAAGAAGATTTTGCAGAAGTAGCAGATAGAAGCTTAAGCCAAAGTATCACCCGCTCCATTAATACCTCCGTCTCTACCCTCATTATGCTATCGTGTCTCTTTATACTGGGATCCGAGAGTATTCGCTGGTTTGTGCTCACATTGATCATCGGAGCCGTAATTGGAACCTACAGCTCACTATTCCTCGCAACACCTCTTTTGGTGTATTGGAAGAAAAAGCAGTAACTGACCTCACCCCCAGCCCCTCTCCTTCCACCCCTAACTCCTTTCCAGGAGAGGGGTGCACTGTTTTAAAAAAACGAGGCCGTCTGCCCTGCCACTGTAATGTGGACGAAGATCACCCCTCATGAATAATCCATTTAGTGACGCAGTGCGAAGCTGCGCAGCAGACTTCGTCCAGGAGCATACATTTCTGTTCTCTTGATATTTCTTCGTCCACATCAGTGGCAAAGATTTTTGGTTACTTTTCATCTGAAAAGTAACAAAGAGAAGACTCCTGCATCTAAGCAAAAAATCTCAATAATCACTGTTCACGGGCAGTACTTCCTGTAAGCTCCTGATCAATGTCAGATGGTCCAGACGTCAAACGGCTCAAAGGAGGACGCGTCGAATGCGTGGTCACCTTTACAGAAGCAGAAATTGCCCCTGCAGAAGAAAAAGCTCTGCATGAGCTTAGTCGTGATATTGAATTGCCTGGATTTCGCAAAGGGAATGTCCCAATGGATCAGGCAAAAGAGAAGATCGATCCACAAAAGCTCTTTGAGGCTACGGTGCACCACATTCTGCCACCAGCTTTTGAGAAGCTGATTAAGGAGCAAGACATCAAGCCGATTATTCATCCACAGGTAGAAGCTGTAACCAGAGAACCTCTCACACTGAAGATTGTCTTCATCGAAAAGCCAGAGGTCAGCCTGAAGGGTGTCAATAAGATCAAAATCGAGAAGAAAAATCCGGAAGTGGACGAAAAAGAACTCCAGAAGATGATCGACTTCGTACTGGATAAAAATAAGCAAAACACCGAAGTAGATCGCGAAGCAAAGCAAGGAGATATGATTACGATGAACTTTTATGGAACAGGTGAAGACAAGAAAGAAATAGAGGGTATTCGCACCGAAGGGCATCAGGTAGAGATCGGATCAAAAGTTCTTATCCCAGGGTTTGAAGATAATCTGAAGGGAGTAAAGAAAGGTGAAGAAAAAGAATTCACGCTTACCTTCCCAGAGAAATATCACGCAGAGCAGCTACAAAACAAGCCTGTGACATTCCATGTCACAGTTGTAAAGGTAGAGGAGGTTTTGCGCCCCGAGCTCACTGATGAATTTGCAAAAAAAGAACTCCAAGCTGAGTCTGTTGAAGACTTCAAAAAGCAAGTGAAGGAATCCATGCAGCAGCAAGAAGTTACAATGGAAAGCCAGCGTCGAGAGAGGCTTCTGATGGAAGAGCTTACAAAATGCACAAAGGTAGAACTTGCAGCTGAACTGATTGATGAGGAAACCCGTCAGATGGTTGGTGAATTCGAACAGCAACTAGGCCAGCAGGGTATGAATATGGAACAGTGGATGCAGGCATCTGGTAAAAAGCCCGAAGAAGTTCTGACTGACATGAAAGCGCAGGCTGAGCAACGCCTGACACTCAGGCTCGGAATGCAACAACTTGTAGAAGAAAAGGATATTGATGTCACCGACGAAGAGATGGATCAAATCGTAGAAGGATTTTTAGGACAAGCAACGCCTGAGCAACGTAAAGAAGTAGAGTCTGCCTACCAAAAAGGTGCGCAAGCCTACGAGCAGCTCAAGTGGCAGAAGAAAGTAGAAAAAGCATTGGAGGGAATGCTAGCGTAAGCTATTTCCACCACACCTTTACCCTACGTTCCGGATTTGTATTGGCAAACATACGGCAACGATCTCTGTGAATCATTACCTCTCCTTCACGATTAATGTTACCGACGATCTGCACACGTGGACTCTCTTGAGACGCACAGCATTTTGCGTAGCGTAGCGGCATTGCAAGACCACCATCAATACCAACCAAAGCATCTTTACGCTGCTGCCTCTCTGTGTGCACTGCTTTCTTTTTTGGAGATGCCTCGCGAGCTATTTCCTCCTGAGAAAGAAGTCCCAAACGTGCAGGAACAGTAGATACACGCTCTGCACCCTGACCAAGTTTCATGAGTAGATCCTCTCTTTGTGTAAACGTAAGCGTTTCACCATCACACTCTCGTAATACTGCAAGATCAGTCGTTAAAGGTGCAAGTCCCCTTTTCTTAAATTCCGCATTGATCAACTCTCGACCTGCAGCAATAAGTTGTGGCCGCTCCTGAACATACAGATAGCGTCGCAATTTGCTTCGACTACTCGCCATCTTAAGCATCTGCATCCATTTGGTAGATGGTTTTGGAGAACCGTGTTTTTGGATCTCTACAACATCACCATTTTCCAACTGATAATCCAGCGGAACAATAGAGCTATTCACACGAGCATTGCGAAATGAAAGTCCCAGATCTGTATGCACTTGGAATGCAAAGTCCAAAGGTGTAGCACCTTCCGGAAGTTCCACAATATCTCCACGTGGCGTAAGAACAAAGATATGATCCGCAAACGATTGAGGCTTTTGGCTTTCTCCCACAGACTCCTGGCTTACTAGCATAGAATGCAACTGCACTTTCTCCATTGCACGCGCTGTTGCACCGGCTTCTTTGTAACTCCAGTGCGCAGCCACACCATACTTTGCCTCACGATTCATCTCCTTCGTACGAATTTGCACTTCCATAAAATAGTTCTCCGGAAGGTCCGCAAAACCTGCAAGTGTTGTGTGCAAACTCTGGTATCCATTGGGCTTTGGAAACGAGATGTAATCCTTAAAGCGGTTGGCAAGCGGGCGACCAAGTCTATGTAGCAGCCCTAGTACACGGTAACAATCCTCCTCATTTTTAACGATGACACGCAGTGCAAAAAGATCGTAGATGTCTTCGATGTTCGTCAGTGATTTACTGCGCATCTTCTGGAAAATACTAAAGGCCTGCTTCTCACGAGAATCAACAGTTGCCTCTATGCCCTGCTCTTTCAAGAATGTCTGCAATACACTGCACGACTGCTCAAGAAAATCCGGATGCTCACTGTGCATACGCTGCAGTTGCTGTGCAATGTGCTCGCTATCACTCTCATACAAAATTGGGAAAGCTGAGTTTTCCAGTGTGTGTTTTATAGAGTAAATACCAAGTCTTGCGGCAACAGGTGCAAACAATTGCAATACATCCTGAGAAAGACGCTTCGCCTGTGAAGGGTCCATGTTCTTAGTATGCCTTAAGCAGTGCACTCGATCACACAAACAGACAAGCAACACACGAATGTCATCAGAGACAGAAAGAAGCATGATGCGTAAATCTTCTATAGATCGTCGGCGTCCTTCTAGTGTGACATGGGAAAGCAGGTGAATACCCGAAACCAAAGAACGAACCTTTGGACCAAACTGCTGCTCCAGCTCTACAAGTGTCATGGCTTTCTGTTCCAACATATGATGAAGCAGACAAGCTATCACCGTATCTTCGTCTGGTTCAAAAGGAGTGAGTTCCTCTAAAATTCCCAGCGTATGATCTGTGACACTCTCACCGGTCCAATGCAGGGCATCGCTGTATGCAGATTGTGCCAATGCAAATGCACGCCCAAGACGCGCGATATCGTACGACGCTCCGGACTCTCCGAGTCGGTCGAGAACAGGAGCCAATTGAATGCTCGCGACACTTGCCATAAGGAAATCTATTTTAAGGAGGCTGCAACGCTCTGACTAGAGTTATCGTTCACATTTTTTGGCCTAAGTAAGCCACTTTTAGCCAGTTTCAGCGAAAGATTAGCGTTCGAGAATCAACGTGACAGGTCCGTCATTTCGAAGCGCTACGTCCATATACGCACCAAATTCACCCGATTCCACGGTCTGTACCCCAAGCGCTTCAAGCTTTCTGATAAAGTATTCATACAGGACTTTTGCATCCTCAGGAGGTGCTGCAGGGGTAAAATCTGGCCTATTGCCCTTTTCCAGCCTTCCAGCCAACGTAAACTGCGAAACAACAAGAATATTTCCATTGATATCAAGAATAGACTGATCATTGATTTTTCCTTCTTTAGAATCAAATAAGCGAAGTTTTACGATTTTTTCAGCCAAAAGTTCAGCCTGGGCAGATGTATCTCCTCGAATAATTCCAAGAAAGAGAAGATATCCCCTATCGATCTGACCGACTACTTCACCATTAACAGTGACAGAGGCTTCGGTGACTTTTTGGAGAACGATGCGCATAGTGCTAAAAATCTATACGTATTTACTTGCTAAAACAAAAGTTTACCCTAAAATCCTTATCGACCGAAGACCGAGGGCGCAAGGCTGATGGCCCCAAATTAGACCCTCCGAGGTATACAGCATCGTTCAGTCGGCTTACGCTTGCTGAGTCGTGTCGTGTACCTCGCTGGTCTCCCGGTCATCCTGGAGACTTTTTTTTAACTCTTAAGTTAGTATTATGGCACTCACCAAGGATCAAAAGACTGCACAAGTACAAGCACTTGCAACCAAACTTAAAGACGCACAGTCTGTGATGTTTAGTCATTATATAGGCCTTAGTGTTGGTGATGTCAGCGATTTCCGTAATCAGCTCCGTGCAAACGGCGCAGAGATGAAGGTGGCAAAGAAAACTCTGATGAAGCTCGCCTTTAAAGAGGCTGGATACCCGGATATTGAACCAAAAGAAATGGATGGTGCAGTTGCCTGCATCATGAGCTTTGAAGATCCACTCTCCGGAGCACAGACCGCATTTAAGTTTAGTAAAGATCACGACAAAGTAACACTCGTCGGTGGTGTGTTCGATGGAAAGCTCCTCACGGCAGAAGAATCTATGGAACTTGCAAAGATGCCTGGCCGCGAGCAGTTGCTTGGTATGTTTGCTTCCATGCTTCGTTCACCACTGGTAAGTTTTGCCGGTATTTGCAGCAGTCCACTTGGAGGATTTGCACGCGCTCTTGACCAGATGGCAGATAAAGGAGGATTTGTAAAAGATGAAACTCCAGCAGTAGAAGAGAAGCCCGCAGAAGAAGCTCCAACCGAAGAACCAAAACCTGATGCTGCCCCAGAGGCTCCATCGGAAGAATCCGATTCTTAATTTCGCTTTATTTATTTTCCCCTAATCCATCATGGCTGATGACACAACTACTGTAGAACTCTCCAAAGAGGAGAAAACTGTTATCGACGCAGTCGAGAAGCTCAACGTTGTACAACTCAACAACGTCGTAAAATTCATGGAGGAAGAGTACGGCATCTCTGCAGCTGCACCAGTCGCGGTGGCAGCAGGGGCACCAGCTGGCGGTGACGCAGGCGGTGCAGAAGAAAAGAGTAACTACGACGTAGAGCTCACAGGTGCCGGTGATCAGAAAATCGCTGCTATTAAGGCAGTGCGTGAGATCACAGGTCTCCCTCTTGGCGAAGCTAAGGCAGCTGTCGACGGTGCACCAAAGGTAATTAAGGAAGGTGTTCCAAAAGACGAAGCTGAGGAGATGAAGAAAAAGCTTGAGGATGCCGGTGCAACGGTAACCCTCAAATAAGGTCAACTTCGATCGCAATCCCTGCCTGCCGGCAGGCAGGAAGACCCCGCGTATGCCTGCCGGCAGGCAGGCAGGCGAGGTTTTTTGTAATTGGCAAGCGGTTTATTGATAGTACTTTGATAGAATTCACACAATTTCATGCAAAAAACACTAGGAAGAACCGGCATCCTTATAATTCTTGTAGGAATAATATCCACAGTAAGCATTTCTCAGTATGGACAAGTGGGAGATCCGGGGGAAACTAATTGGAGTGCGACACCGGGATGTGAATTTATTACCGGAGATTGCTGCCCTGGAGATGTCATTAGCGTTGCAAATTGTGATGATGGAGACTTGTGTACAGCAGATTACTGCACAGTAAGTGTAACAGTGGGGTCATGTGTTCACATTCCACTTCCAGACCCAAATTGTAACGGTGGGCCAGGACCGGGACCAGGACCAGACCCAGGGCCGGGGCCGGGGCCAGACCCAGAGTCTTCCTTAGCCTCAATATCGTCACAAGATTCTTCTGAGCAAGTTTCTTCTGAACAAGTTTCATCAGCACAAGGTTCCTCTGAACCACGTTCATCGACACAGAGTTCCTCTGAACCAAATAACACTGATGCATGTGATGCCTGTACTCAGCAACTTTGCGATAAATGTCAGTCCACTAACGAAGGTTGCTATGTACGCGAAATAGACGAGAGAACACTAACTGAATGTTTTGCTGGCCCACGATCTGGCTGGAACTTTTGCTGCGGAAGTAACGGAGGAGGAGATGATGGTGGTGAAACTGGAGGTGGGCAATCGGAATGTGGCAATGGGAAAAAAGAAGGAAACGAGAAGTGTGACGATGGCAATACAAAAAAATGGGACGGATGCAGGAATGATTGCACAGAAGAAAAGTGTGGAGATGGAATACTAGATGGTGGATGGTCTGAGGGAGTTGCAATACTCCATTGGATAGGAGAAGAGTGTGATGATGGAAATGCATTGGGTGGAGATGGATGCAGTGCCGAATGCAAAAGAGAATACTGTGGAAATGGTTTAGTAGAGCCAATTATTGTAGTTCCAGGACGTGTAACCATCGAAGAAGAATGTGACTGGAGAGTGGATTCCTATAGAGGTATCCCCTGTCCAGAAGGAGTACAAGACTGCTTAATAAGATACGAGCCGGATCCAGAAGGATACTGTACAGGTGAATGCAAAGTGAAACGTTGTGGAAATGAAATAACAGAACAATATTATGACAAAAGCAAAAAGAGGCAGGATGAAGAATGTGACAAAGGGGACAATAACTCCGATGAACCAGATGCAGAATGCAGAACAAATTGCACGCTTCCTAAATGTGGTGATGGCATTGCAGATGTAAATCATGGAGAGCAATGTGGAGAACCAAGTCTTTCTTGCCTAGACACAGGAATTAATAACCTGCAAAGCATTTGTGACAACGATTTGTGCGCATGTGTAGCAAGAGGTTGTGGAGACGGTACTATAGTTCCTCCGGAAGAGTGCGACAGAGGCATAGATGAAAACTGTACTCCTGAATGCAAAAGGCCAGTCTGTGGAGATGGTTTCATTACGCCATATGCCAATGAAGAATGTGATAACGGAACAACTTGTGCAAATGGAGATAGGTGTTACTCAGATCAAAACTGTAGAGATGGGTCCACATGTGCAGTTCGATGTAATGGTTCGTGCACCTCTTCTTGTACAAAGCCTGAATGTCTAAATAGCATCCTAGAATGTGGCGAGGAATGTGAACCAAAAGAAAAGCATGGAGCCTGTGAACAAAATAAATCGATACTATGTGACCCAAATAATAATGAACGATACACCGAAACAAACCGAGATTGTTTGGAGAAAGGACAATGTGTAAATGGATTCTGCAATAACACAAATAAGCCATGTACCGATCAAGACACACTAAACTGTGAAGTCGCCCATTCCTGCGAATGGATCTCAGATGACCCCTCTTGCAATGCTGAATGCAATAATACCTCTAATAAAACATGTGCCATTGATAATGATTGCTCTGGAAATGATAACTGCTGCGTCGTAATCGACGGAGAAAAGTCATGTGCCCCTTGCGACACAGGAGGAGGAAGCTCTTCATCTGCAAATCCAGAATGTGGAAATGGAGTACGAGAAGGATCTGAAATTTGTGATGAGGGCATTAATAATTCTGATGACACAGAGGCAGCCTGCCGAAAAGATTGTACTCCTGGAACCTGTGGAAATGGACAGATAGAAACAGATCACGGTGAGGAATGTGATTGCGGATCCATTGATACGCCAAATTGTATTACAGTAAATGCAGATGGTATCGGCGTACTCTGCAGACTAAGTTGCACCGGAGACTACTGTGGAGATGGCAACATTTATTCTAAAGGAATGGATGACAGGCATAGAACAATGGATGATGAGGTCTGTGACTTAGGAGATCAAAATTCTGATGTTCCCAATGCAACCTGCCGTACCGATTGTAAGCCTATGCGTTGTGGAGATGGCATCATTGATAGTGGAGAAGAGTGCGACAGTGGTGAGATGCGTTGCACAGATGGGTCACTTTGCGCAGTGCTTGATCCTGATGTAACTCGATGGAAAGACACCTGTATATGGAACCCCGCTTTCCCAAGTAACCAAGGTTCGTGTAAGGCTTCCGAAACCAATGAATGTGACAGTGCATGCAAAGAGAAAAATCAATCTCAATCGAGCTCATCAAGCAGCTCATCTTCTGATGAGGGAAATCTCTCAAGATCTTCTACAGATTCTTCCGAAAGCAGCATTTCAGGTCCTTCGCACGCTGAATGCAATGGAAACAAATGTGAACTTGTACCAGGCGCAGGGCGAAATCAATGTGTACTCTCCCTTGGATGTGGAGTGGAATCTCACCTTGAATGCAATAACAATGCGTGCCAGCAAATTACGGGTCCCGGGGCTCATCAATGTCACCCTCAACTTGACTGTGGAAAACATGCAGCATGTATCAATTACGCTTGCAAAATATTACCAGGTCCTGGAAGCATTTCCTGTGTTTCTGATACAGACTGTCTACACATCGATGCTATTTGTCAAAATGGAATCATCGAGGGAGATGAAGAATGCGAAGCTGCAATAGAGTGTGTAAGCGCATTACGCATATGTGATATTCAAACATGCACCTGCCCTCTCAAGCCAAAGACTTCCAGTAGCTCTTCTTCTGCACCGATGATTCAACTCTCATCCTCTGCACGCAGTACCATCTTTGCACAAACATCTTCAGAAGACTTCCTTGCTCTTATAGAAGGAATACAAAGTAATAATACTGAATACGAAGAGGATGTTATAGAAGCAACACTCGTAGCAGCAGCTTCTGTATGCGGAAACGGCACGCTGGAAATATCGGAAGAATGCGACGATAGCAACCGCAGAGATAACGATGGCTGCAACTCCACCTGCCTGCTTGAGATTGGTATTTGTGGAGATGGCATTGTACAAAGCTTGCTTGGAGAACAATGTGAAAACGCCACACACGACTCCTCGCTTCCCTACCAATGTAGCAAGTGTCACTTCCTCTCACTGAGCTGTGGAGATGGAACAAAAGACCCAGGCGAAGAGTGTGATGATGGAAACCAAAATTCCACTTCTCCAGATGCACACTGTCGCCCAAATTGCTCTGTAAGTCGCTGTGGTGACAGCGTCTTAGACTCCACTGAAATCTGCGATGATGGGAATCGCCTTAGCGGAGATGGATGTGATCGCTTCTGTAGAGAGGAAGGTGCAGATGGCTCAGAAGTAACAGAAGTAGCTGCGGATATTTCATCTGAATTAGCATTGCCTCAACTAACAACTACCAGCTACCAGCTACCAACTCAATACGGCTTCCCTCAGTATCCAAATTTTGGACAACTTCCGTATCAGCTACCACTAGCGCAGCTACAACCACTTATTGCAACTCAAGGACCCGTAGGTGATACCGGTCCTGCCGCTATCGCTGTAATTGGGGCAGGTGCTGCTGCGGGGCTTAGTTGGATGCGAAGGAAAAAGCGAAAATAGGCACTACAAGACGTATTACACTAATCGAATTTTATGCTATAATAGAGAGGATGAGAAAAGCCCTTAAGTCACCGTGGTTTACCGTCTCTTTGGCCATTATCGTCATGACCATTGGGTATACTGTTTATCTGAATAAAAACGGTGAACTGGCTTCTGCAAAGAGTTATTTCTGCCCTGCGCAAGCTCTGTGTGAAAAAACACAATGCAACGGGGAAAACGACTGCTCAAAGAACGAATGTACCGGTTGCCCTTTCTGCAACCACAAAGCATCATAGGCTCATGACATTCCTGCATTCCAAAAACTTCTGGCGCCCGTTGATACTATCCGCAGTACTCCTGAGTGCATTTTTTGCTTGGGAGATTAATATGCTTCCACGACCTAAACCCACACAATTTGAATTAATCTACACCGTAGTATTGGTTGCTCTACTCTCTTTTGATGCGGGGCTCGTCTTCTACCGTATCAAACTTGGCACCTGCCCACTCGGTGCAAAACGTGCATCGACTATCGCAGGAAGTCTTGGTGTCTTTACGCTCCTGTGCCCTGCATGTTTGCTGATTCCTATTTCTCTATTTGGCATTAGCCTGAGCCTGACATTCATGGCTCCTTTCTTGCCTCTTCTTAGAGTAATAGTGATGTTCTTGCTGATTGTCAGTACAATCATGCTATGGCCAAAGGACGCATCACCGAAATAGATCTCCTGCGAACTGTCGCCATCATCTTGATGGTCATCTACCACACAGCGTACGACCTCTACACATTTTACGATTGGCACATTAATTTGTGGGGAGAGAGTTGGCAAACATTCAGGATAATTACTGCATCACTATTTTTGATACTTTCTGGTATCGCAACAAACTTTTCGAGCAAGCCCTTAAGACGTGCATTGATTGTTCTTGCATGCGCTGTGCTGATTTCGATCACTACCTATCTTTATGATCCTACAACGTTCATCTACTTCGGCATCCTCCACTGCATTGGGCTCGGGATGCTGCTTTTGATTCCCCTAAAGAAACTGAGAGAATTAAATATTCTAATCGGAATCGCGATCCTTACACTAATTCCTCAAATCCCAGCCCCACTCCCTACTCTGGATTACTATCCAATCATTCCCTGGATAGGATTAATGATGATTGGATCAGGAATTGGATACTATCTCTACATACGAAACAATCTAAGATTACCCATTACTTATCACTTATCACTTATCACTCTCCCCGGCCGTCACGCTCTGCTCATCTATGTGTTACACCAACCCATCATTCTCGCAACACTAGCTCTTCTGTACTCCCGGTAAGTCACACACCACCGTTGGTGGATGCACAATGTGCTCCGGCTCATCGCCGCGCAAGTACTCATCAATAGATGTAAACGCATCTTCATACATGTTATGCATACTTTCTTCTGCATAAAACGCGATATGTGGAGTAGAAACAACACTAGGATGTTTGATCAACTCTTTATTCTCCTCAAAATTATGCTCGTGTTCCAATACATCTAAAAGTGCGTACTGTACTTTGCCGGAATTTAAGGCATCCAGCAGTGCATCAGAATCAATCAGCTCTCCACGAGCAGTGTTTACCAGGCATACCCCATCTTTCATCTTGGCAAATGCGACGCTATCGATCATATGATGTGTCTCTTCTACCGCAGGTAGATGTAACGTAATGATGTCGCTCTCGGAAAGAAGCTCATCGAGTTCGGTGTATTTTACATGCAACAAATCCTCCAGCTCTACAGTTCGACAGCGATCTACCGCCAAGATCCGCATACCAAATCCACCGGCAATCTGTGCAGCTTTTGCACCAATCTTTCCGGTTCCTACAATCCCCAACGTCTTTCCCCGCAAGGAAACTCCACGCAGTCCATGATAATCAAAGTCTCCACTCTCTACCTTCTTATCAGCTTCCGGAATATGACGTAGGGTAGAAAGAAGTAGTGCAAACACATGCTCTGCAATCACATGCGATCCGTAATCGGGAACATGACACACCGTGATGCCTTTCTTGGCACAGTATTCCAAGTCTATGTGATTGAACCCCACACTTCGTGTACACAGGAGTTTAAGATTCGGCAATCTAGCAAGAAGATCCGCATTCATATCAATACCAATGAAGATCGAAACAATCTCTGCATCGCTGCAAGCACCTGCAATGTCATCAGGAATTCCTTCTATGATATCTGCGTCACCAAACCGCTCTTTTACGAGTGGTTGATCTTCGCTATCCACCTGGAGAAAAACAATCTTTGGCATACGCAAATGCTACAGGAACCGCTGAAAAACGCAAAAACATGTATCGGTCCACCCATAATTGCACTCTTGCTGGGTTTGAGACCACGATAGCAGAGATTGAAGTGGTGTATCCAGTTTGTGTGCCCAATGGGGTCTCTCACAGTTGTACCAGACCAACCACTCCATAAGGATGATATTGAACTTTTCTGGTTCAAGAAGCTCATGGGCATGAAAATCAACAAACTCTTCCTGAATGGTTCTGTTAAATCGTTCACAGTGCGCATTCATCTTTGGGGTTCTTGGATAGGTGTGGTAGTGCGTCAGGTGCAGCTCTGCCAGAGCTTTGGAAAAGTCCTTCTTAAACTCCGAACCATTGTCCGTTAGGACATTCTCAAATGGCACAGGAAACACCATGCGACAGAGCTCGAAGAACTCTGCTGCAGCCTTCGAGGCATGAGATGTCGTAGACCATGCAAATCCAAACCGACTATGAATGTCTTCGAAGGTGATGATGTAGCGACGACAACCATGGACGAATCGTTCAACGGTATCCAGAGCGACCACGTGTCCGGGATGCGTTGCCTTCAAATCTTTTGGTTTTCTGAGTACCTTCTTTCTGTTTGCCTTCTTGATCTTTCCAAAATGACTGATCTTCTGTGGGAAGACTCTCAGTCCTCCCATGTCGTTGATGAGCCTGCCAACAGTTGATGCAGAAGGAATAGGAAAATTGTGCTTCCTGCAGAAAGGAATCAGGAGCTTTTGGAGTTTTGCTTTCCCAAGGTTCGGATGTTCCATACGTTGCCTCTTGATTTCCTCCAGAAGCTCTAAGGGCCATGCACGGATTCTCGTATGTTCCGGCGTCTTCGATTGATCGTTTAATGCTTCTGGTTTCCCTCGTCCATCTCTGAGGAGCTTCTTCCAGAGAAACAGTGTCCTTCTGCTCACCTTGAATGCATCCATTGTTGCCTGTAGACCATACTTTTCCCAGAAGATCAGGACTTCATACTTCTGAGCAGCTTTTGCAGTAACCATATGTGACCACCGTACTGCATTGTTGTAGCAGGTTGTGAAGTGTAAGCCTTTGAATGCAGGCTGGAAACGTCCTCTTCCCATAGGATTCTAGGATCCCAGGGAGTGCAATATGTATCTGAACCTATGCAAAACACGCCCGTACACCATAAAGGTGTACTGAAAAACACTATTACGAATAGATCGTTTACGGTAAGCTATTTCCAATGTCTTTTCGTGTTCGAAAGCTTAGTGATAAACCCAGTAGCGCAAAGCTCTGGGCTGGTCGCGCAGCCGCTATTCTCACGATCGCCCAACCGGTGATGGGAATCTACCATCAGTGGAAGAGGCGTCACACGCGTGAAAAGAAAAAAGAGCACCGTCTTGGAGTCTTAAAAAGAACGCTCACTGTACTCATCGCCGTACTGGTTGCATTGTTACTTCTTGCAGGTATCGGTAAAGCAATGATGTCCGTGCGCAGCTTAGGAATTTCTAATGTCATCAGCATCGCTGGAGTAAATTTAGAAAAAGATGACCGAGGCTTTACAAATTTTCTTCTAATGGGACAAGGTCACGCAGACCACGACGGGAAAAACCTCACCGATACTATTATGATCGCCAGTATCGATCCAGATAACACCCAGAGCGCAGTACTCCTTTCCCTTCCCCGCGATACATACTTCTTAAAGACAGAAAAGATGGGGAAAGGAAGACTGAATACCATGTACCGAGACTTTCGCAGTTATTTGATTTTCCAAAAAGGCGTTGAGCCTGCCATCGCTTCTAAGCAAACGCTGGAATACTTGGGCGAAGAACTTGGTACCAAGCTTGGCATAGAGATTCACCACACAATCAAAGTAGACTTCATCGCCTTCACACGTGCTGTTGATGTATTGGGAGGCATAGACATCGATGTGCCATACGATATTGAGGACTACGAGTATCCGGATGAAAACTTTGGGTTCGAACCATTCGTTATTCGCGCAGGTCCTAGACATCTGGATGGAGAAACTGCTCTCAAGTACGCACGTAGCCGCCACACCAGCAGTGACTTCGGTCGCTCCGCTCGCCAACAGCAAATTCTTGGGGCTATGGCACACACTGCCAAAGAAGAAGGTGTTCTTAGTGACCCTGCGGCCATAACATCATTTATGAAAATCATGAGTGAGAATGTTGAAACAACTATGACACTGCGAGAACTTATAGGAGCCGCGCAGCTTGGACAAAAGCTAAACCGAGACAACATCATTAGTATGCAACTTAATGACCGAAATGCACTTTACGATTACATCATCGAGCCAGGCGGTATGCTGTATACACCACCAAGGAATCTGTTTGAAGGGGCATCAGTACTGCTACCGGTATCCATCCCTGAATTCCCCGTAACCTGGAAGCAGCCACAGTCTTTTGCAGAACTTATTTTCCGTAACAGAGAAATCTACCTCGATGCACCGAATGTCGCTGTGCTGAATGCAGGTGCCGCGCCTGGTTCTGCCAGAAAGCTTGCCACAGAGCTTACGCGCTTTGGTTTCTCTGTGACCAAAATTGAGAATGGAGAGACCGAAAAACGTGAATCTTCTATGATTATTACACCACCAGAACCTGATGCTATTGTAGAATTCTTCAGTACATTGCTTGATATAGAGGCTATTCCTGCACCATTGGATTTGCCAGATACACAGCGAGAGCGTGCTACAATTATCCTCGGAAAGGACTACCGCTACACTCCTGTACAGGATCTAATCAAATAATCCCCTAGCCCCTAGCTACTTACCCCTTACCCCTATCGTGACGCCCCGAGAAATAATCGCCAAAGCATGGGCCATGACCAAAAAGGAGAAACAGCTTCGCCGCTGGGGATTCTCCTCTGCATTGCTGGAGACATTGCTTAATATCAAACTCCTGATTTACCAGTCCTGGTTCTTCTACCTCTATGTCATTAGAGGGGAAACCATCAGCTTCTTTGCAATGGAAGAACTGTTTTTAAAGTACATGCCTGCCAGTGCTGCGTGGACATTGATTATTATCATCTTCTCTATGGTAGCCATAGAGCTTGTCTTCCCGCACTTTGCCAAAGGTGCCATTATCGGACTTGCTGCAAAGTCGCACACGAAACAAGAGGTAAAAGGAGGATTGATTCTTGCACTGTATAACTGTGTCCCCATCTTCATCGTTCATGAACTCTTTGTATTGGGCGGTATTTCTACTGTTATTACCATCGGCTCTCTGATGATCCGGTATGGACCCGGTGGAGACTTCCTGCTGCTTCCCTTAGGACTACTGGGATTCTTCTGGGTGTTTAGTAGTATCCTCCAGTTCTTTGCAGCGTTTGCCGAAGAGGCAATTGTTATTCACAAGCACGGACCATTCGCCGCCATTGGTAAAAGTATGAAGCTGATCATCAGCCACTTGGGGCACATTGTCTTCCTGCTGATTCTTCTCTTCGTTATCAGCCTGCGTATCATCATTAACATCGTCATGATTCTCCTAGTTCCCGGCGTTGTTATTGGTGTGGGACTGCTACTTGCAAAATTCTTTTCACCAGTTGTCAGTTACACCATTGGAAGTATCATCGGGTTCATACTGACAATAATAGCCAGCTACTTCTTTGCCTATCTTACGGTGTTCAGGCAAACGGTATGGACTATTACCTATCTGGAACTCAGTCAGCTTAAAGACCTCGACATCATCAGTGATGATGCAGAGGAGAATGTGTAATAAAAAAACAAGAAGCAGCGGAATGCAACCTCAGCTTATTGACAGTGCACACTCGTACACCTACTATGGTGGACGAACGTACCCAACACATTTATGACTCTCACCCCACACCAACGCACTGTGCTTAATTACATTGGAGAATTCCAACGCAAACGTGGATACTCGCCCTCTCTTGCAGACCTTGCTCTTGCCTTTGGTGTCAGTAGTAAAAATGCGGTCGCAAAAGTGGTCAATGTATTGGTGCGCGAGGGGCAACTGGAGAAAGACCCGAAAGGACGCATTAAAATTATGGAAATGAGCGACAAGGATGAAGGAATGGCACAGCCAATGATGCTTCCACTCTTCGGTCCCATCTCCGCAGGATTTGCAGCCCCCGTAGAAGAGCAGGCAGAGGAAATGATTTCTTTGGATACGTATCTGATTGGGGACCGCTCCTCAACATTCCTCCTCCGCGTAAAGGGTGACAGTATGATAGACGCCGGAATATTCGAAGGAGATGTGATTGTCGTAAACCGCAAGAAAACACCGAAGCTTAATGATATTGTCGTTGGCGTCCTTGATGGTGAATTCACTCTCAAGCGTCTCAAGCGTGATAAAGGTAAATACTACCTTCAGGCAGAAAACCCGGACTATCCGGATATGTACGCCATGGAAGAACTGCAAGTTGCAGGAGTCATGGAAGGCATGATACGAAAGATGTAGCTAGGGGTTAGTAGCTAGGGGTTAGGGGGAAATTTTGAATCATTTCTATTCGTTTTCTTTTCTATGGAAAAAATTAAATCGTTTACTAGTCTCAAAGCCTGGCAAGAAGGGCATAAATTTGTACTAAGTATTTATCAAATAACAAATACATTTCCAAAGACAGAAATGTTTGGATTAACATCTCAACTACGCCGTGCTGCTGTATCTATCACTTCCAATATTGCAGAAGGGTTCGGTAGAAAGTCGCAAAAAGAAAAAACACAGTTTTACCGAATTGCTCTGGCATCTCTTACAGAAACACAAAATCAAATACTGATAGCTAAAGATGTGCACTACATTCAAAAAGATGATTTCGATGTTCTAGCAGAACAAACAGTAACTGTCGCAAAACTAATAAATGGATTACTGAGATCAATACAATCCCGAACTACTAGCTACTAGCCCCCAACCCCTCGTTATGATCGCCCACATCGACGCAGACGCCTTCTTCGCCTCTGCATTACAACGCAAACGACCTGATTTGATCGGGAAGCCCATCCTTGCCCTCGGTATGGGAGGTGGCTGTGTGATTGCCGCAAGCTACGAAGCAAAGGCAAAGGGAGTAAAAACAGGAATGCGCCTATCAGAGGCACGCAAACTCTGCAGAGGGGCAGTCGCACTTCCTTCGGACTTTGACGAAGCACTGCTCGCCTCTCGCCAGATAGAACAAATTCTCAAAAACCGTTGTCCTGTGATTGAGCGTTACAGTGTTGATGAGTGGTTTTTGGATTTAAAGAGTCTACCGGGAGGATTGCCTGACAATCTGAAGTACTGGGCACTCGAACTTCAAGAAACCGTGAAGCGATCGGTAAATCTGACTGTCTCCATAGGAATAGGAACGAGCAAATTACTGGCAAAGATGGCGAGTGAATACATCAAGCCCGAGGGGGTAACCATAGTCTGGCCAAACAAAAACCCATCACCATCACAGAGTGGGGGTGCTTTGCAGGAGCGCCCCTCCCTTTTAACGGTTGATGTGTTTTTACACGATAGACCGGCAGCCGCTATACCCGGTATTGGTAAACGCAGAGACTTACACAGTGCAGCACAGGGTTGGAAAACTGCATACGACATTGCAATGGCAGATAAAGAGAAAGTACAGAAGCTGTTTGGTCGCCCAGGACTTGCAATGCAACGAGAACTCCTCGGAGAGATGGTAGAAAAAGTAGCAACAGAAGTAGCGCCACCAAAATCTATCTCGCGTACCAGAAGCTTCCTGCCCACCCGAGATCGAGAGATGGTGTACGCACATCTCCTTCATCATTTGACCTACACGATGCTAAAAATGCGGCGTGAGGGTTTGGCATGTTCGGTAGTAAGTGTATGGCTACGCGATGCATCGTACACCTTCGACCAAAAAGAAAGTAAATTGCCACAACTCATGGATACCGAGGAGCAGGTACTTCCCTATGTGCATCAATGTTTTGAAAGGTTATACGAACAAGGAAGTTCGTATACTCAGATAGGACTTGGACTGTATGGATTAAACCCGAAAGGTGGTACGCAGTACTCGCTGTTTGAAGATCCAGAACATGCGCAGGAAGCAGAACATATACAAGAGGCTATGGATGATTTGCACAAAAAATTTGGAAGAGAGTCGCTAAAGCGTGGTAGCGCAATGGCGCTTAGT
Organism: Candidatus Peribacter sp. UBA6535; assembly: GCA_002436205.1. GTDB lineage: Bacteria > Patescibacteriota > Gracilibacteria > Peribacterales > Peribacteraceae > UBA2170. The sequence continues at coordinate 27,887 of DJKT01000024.1, read as the reverse complement.
TCTGCCAAAAAACCGCACCTGGGAATGATTGAATAAACAGGCTTGTGTTACAAATGCAATACAATGTAATACATATGTTACTTTGTAGATACAAAGTAACCAAAAATCTTTGCCACTGATGTGAACGAAGCAATCAAGACACAATGCACTGTGCGCTCCTTGACGAAGTCTGCTGCGCAGCTTCGCACTGCGTCGCTAAGTAGATCGTAATGCGGGGTGATCTTCGTCCACACTACAGTGGCAGACGAGCCTACATACTGGCGAGCGCATATGTCTGAGGGCGAAGAATGTACTAATGTTTTTCATGTAGCGCATGAATGCCAAGTCCCGAAGGGAGCTTGGTTGAATGCGCGCACAGGAATACTACTTCTTTCTATTGCTTCGCACGAGTCTGCGCGAGCCTTGATTTTTTCTGTCCCTTTTTTATCAAGAAAAAAGGGACAAGAAGATAGCGAAGCTTCTTTTCATCGGAAAAGTAACAAAAGATTAGCTGAGACTTTCAAGTCTTTCCAAAACCTTCTTCAACTTCCCTTCTGCACTCTCCAACTTCTCTCTTTCCAAAGCAACCACCTCTTCTTTTGCATTTTCCACAAACTTCTTGTTACCAAGCTTCGCATTGATGCCCTTGATGAATCCTTCAAGTTGATCACGATCTTTTTGAAGCTTCGCAAGTTCTTTATCTTTATCGATAAGACCTTCGAGGGGCATATGTACCTCTGCAGCATTCAAAAATGCTGAAGCAACGTCTTCATGTTTTTGAGCAGCACTGTCAATTGTAAGATTTTCAAGACGAGTCATGCTTTCAATATGTACTCTCTGGCTCTCGAGTAGTTTCGCATGCTTTGAATACACAATAATACTTACCTTCTTAGCAGGCTCTAAGCCTTGATCTGCACGTAAGCTGCGAATAGCTGAGATAACATCAATGGTAATCTGTAGATCATCCTGTGAGGATTGATCTTTAAGCTTTGCATCCGACTCAGGCCATGGCTCAGAGATCAACATGCCAGAATCTTTTGGCTTGATAGATTCCCAAAGCTCCTCTGTAACAAACGGACAATATGGATGCAACAATGTCACGATCGTACGCAGAACATGAATCAAAACTTCAGGATTTGCTTCACCTTTGGAAAGTTCTAGATACCAATCACAATAATAATCCCATGTGAATGTATAGAGACGCTCCCCAACTTCACTCAGACGATACTTCTCAAGACTTTCAGATACATCATCAACCAAATCTTGCAGTGCAGATACTACAGCCTTATCCGCGAGGCTTTTGGGGGTACAGGATGCAACCGCATGTGGATCAACCCCAGCCTCTTCACACTGCATAAGTACAAACCTCGACGCATTCCACAGCTTATTCACAAAGTTTCTGTAGCCTGCGATCTTCTCTTCGTAGAGCTTCAAATCATTACCAGCACCAGTACCCATTACCATCGACAAACGCAATGCATCTGTTCCATACTTCTCAATCATATCAATAGGATCTATACATCCTTCAGGATTACTTTTACTCATCTTCTTACCATCTCTTTGACGGATTAATCCACTTAAATACACTTTCTCAAAGGGTACCTCGCCAATGACATACGTCGTCATCAGAATCATTCGAGCAACCCAAAAGAAAAGAATATCATATGCAGTTTCAAGTACTTGCGTTGGGTGGAACTTCTGATAATCCGGGCTCTTCTCTAAAATCTCTTTAAGAGTCAGTGAGAAGTCTTCTGTTAACTTTGGATCTACTAGAGTGCTCCACGTCCAGAGTGAAGAGGAGAACCATGTATCAAGCGTGTCAGGATCTTGGCTCCAGCCATCTCCCTCCGGCGGCTTTACACCAGCAAACTCTTCTGCCCCTTTGTAGTACACAGGAATTTGGTGTCCCCACCAAATTTGACGACTGATACACCAGTCACGCAAGTTATCGATCCAGTGGAAGTATACTTTCTCAAAGCGCTCGGGGATGATCTTGATGTCCCCACTCTTTACGGTGTCCTGCATCACCTGCTTGAGGCTCATCTTCTTTCCTTTCCAATCCACTGCCTCACGGTTTACATCAATAAACCACTGGAGCTTAATCTGTGGCTCAATTGATCCCCCACCACGACTATTTGTAGCAACTGTATGCGTGTACTTCTCATCCGTTTTTACAAGTAATCCCTTCTTATCGAGCTTTTCGACAATCTTCTCACGAGCGTTCGCTATCTTCATGCCCTCAAACTCCCCTGCTATCGGAAGCAGGTTTCCATCAAAATCTATGATCTGCTCTTTGTCGAGTCCATGGCGATCTGCTATCTCATTATCTACAACGCTGTGCCATGGAGTAATGGTCATCGCCCCTGTTCCAACCTCCGGATCCACCGCCTCATCTTTGATGACTGTGGCAGTAATAGAACCATTGATCCATTCACAGTCAAACGTATCTCCGTGCTTATATTCTGCGTATCGCTTGTCGTCCGGATGTACGACAACGTACTTGTCTCCAAACTTTGTCTCTGGACGTACAGTAGCAATCTGAAACGGACCGTATTGGAATGTGTAAAACGGATCGGTCATATCCTTCCACTCCACCTCATCATCAGACACATTCGTTTGAAGCTTTGGATCCCAGTTGACGATGCGGTGACCGCGATAGATCAAATCATCGGCAAACATCTTACAGAAAACTTCATTCACACAACGATTTAATGAATCACCCATCGTATAACGCTCACGTGACCAATCACAACTACTTCCCATCTTGCGAACTTGGCCGCGAATAGTTGCCTGACTTTCGCCAACAAACTCTTTGATCTTTTCAATAAGCTTCTCACGTCCCAATTCCTCTCGAGGGCTTTTCATTCCCTCCTTCTGAAGCTTTCTAATAACCACATTCTCTGTTGCAATCGCTGCATGGTCCGTCCCAGGCACCCAAAGTGCTTCCTTGCCTCCCATTCTCGCAAAACGAGTGAATACATCCTCGACAGTCATTCGAGATGCATGACCCAAGTGCAGCTGCCCTGTGGCATTGGGTGGCGGCATACTGATAGTAAATGTCTCTTTGCTTTCATCTCCACTTGGCTTAAACGCCCCACTATCCTCCCACATCTTGTAAATGCGATCTTCTGTACCCGATGGATCGTACGCTTTTGGCAACATTAGCTAGATTCTACAGAAAAACTGCCACCCATATAACAAAAATGTCACGAAGCGGAGCTTTGCTTCGCTGGAGTGACTCCGCTGAAAGGGAAAAGGGAGCTTTTTGTCCCTCATGTTCAAAAAAAACCGCCGGTAGAGGGCGGTTTCAAATGATGAAAAGAGCGATTGCTTGCAAAAAATTGAAGCCGGCAAAGATTACAGGGCAGATTGGGCTATTGCAAGTTATTGTGAAATAAACGAGACAAAATATTCGATTTGAGTATAATAGACGTGTGAAAGAAGTACGACTCCTCCGTCGTTACAAAGGACACCTAGACCGCTTTGCCGGTACAGCGTCTGACTATAACTGGAAGAATCCCGGAGAAGCATTAGCAGGAGCTGGGCACGTTGTTACTTCTGGATTTGGATTAGATCCTGCTATTCGTGGAGTTTTGGGTGCTGCTGATGGTTCGACAAAAAATGGAGTAGGAAATTACGAAGGAGTATTCGGATTCGGAGGAAAAACAGGTGAAAACATTGCTAGTGTAGCCAGCGTATTTAAAGGACATTTCGGACGAGCAATCGGCGGAGTGGTCAATGCGCCACTCGATGCAGCTTCTGATGGAATGGACTTCTTGGCAGGAGTTAGGCATGGAGAGGCATACCATACTGCTGCATAATGGTCGAAGGAGAGCCACTTGCACTCGGATTTACCGGCCCTGAGCTTATTGGCTTGGGGGTTATTGGCCTCGTAACATATGCCGTAGGCAAGCGTATGTTCAAGGCTTTGAGTGGAGAAAATAGCTAAGTAGAGAGATATTTGAGCAATTGCCCTATTTCTCATTATATTGTATAATACAATAGTAAATATGAATAAAATAGAAACACTAGCCACCGGTACCGAAGGCATGTCTACAGCTGGACAGCTTAACACTTTAAAGTCGTCTATCCCCGTTCCAGGTGCACTAGCCGAGGCATCGAAACTTGGTGCTGTTGCCCCTTCAATTGTCGGTACTATCATCAATACTGCTTTCCTTGTTGGAGGTCTATTCCTTGTTGGAAAAGGAGTACAGATGGTAGCCACAGGAAGGAACTCATTTAAAAAAGAATCATTTGCTTAAGCTATAATGTCCCCCGTCAACCCTTCCACAATCAAAAGAGGCAAAACACCAAGAGCATTCATCGTTATTGAAATGCTTACAGGACTTACGTACACAACACTATTTACTATTTGGTCTGCAATGGCCGTGCTGTTTGCCGCTGCCTACTTTGGTCTAAGTTATGTGGGAGGTGGAATAGAGCATGCTCCAACAAGTCTTGCCAATATAGCAGACCCGCTATTGCGTTTTGCCAACGCACTCTACTACAGCATCATTACCGCAACCTCTACAGGATACGGAGATATTACCCCTGTAGGATTTTCCAAGGTACTGGCAAGCATGCAGAGTATTTCTGCTCTTCTAGTGTTTGCCATATTCGTCACCAAGCTTGTGTCGCATCAACAGGAAATGACACTAACAGAGGTGCATCGACTAACTTTTGAAGATGTTTTCCATAACACCCGTGAAGGGATGTACATTGCCCGTAAGGACTTCGATCATATTATTCGTGAAGCAGAAAAACACAATGCGCTCGACGCAGAACACTGGGAAAATATGATTATTGCATTCCAGCAACTCCAGACACTCTTTGAGGAAATCCCTGACTTCTACGAAAACGAAATTCATCACTATACAATCGACGAAAAACGCGAGCAGCTTCTTTTAGAAGCCGTGCACCGTACACTGCACCGCGTCAACCAAATGTTTGATTCCCTTGGCGCACATGATATCGACTGGTTCTCTCATGCAGATGTCATGAAAGAGGTAGAAGAGCTGGTACATATCGTCACAAATATAACACCGCTCTGGAAAGAGCGTAGCCCCTACGAAGCACACGAGGCATTCGAAGATATATTGCAGATGAAAGAGCGCATGCACTTGAAACTGCTGAAATCTATACAATAAAAACGGCGCCTTGTAGACGCCGCTTTTACAATCGAGACTTACCTTCGTGGTGGCCCTTTTCGTGGAGGCCCTCTTCGATCTCCTCCACCGTGAGGTCGAGGTGGTCGATCGACGTAACCTTCTGGCTTGTCTTGTAATTGCTTAAGGGAGAGACGCGTCTTTCCATCCATTGCGTTGTACTCAACGCAAAGAGCCTTTACTTCATCCCCTACCTTTACGATATCCTCCACATTCTCTGTTCGGCTCCACTGGAGCTCTGAGATATGAATCATACCGTCTTTACCACCAAGGAACTCGGCAATTGCACCAACGCCATCGATGATACGCACGATCTTACAGTCGTAGGTCGTACCAACTTTCGGCTTTGCCACAATGTTTTGGATACGAGCAGAAGCACCTGCCATAGACTCTCCATCAGGAGCTGTAACAAACACCATTCCACTATCTTCAATATCAATATCAACACCAAACTCTTTGGTGATTCCTTGGATAGTTTCTCCACCCTTACCTATAACGAGGCGGATATCATCAGGATCAATATTGATCGTTTCGATGCGTGGAGCAAATGCGCTCATCTCTTTACGTACCTCAGGGATGGCAGCCAGCATATCCTTAAGGATAGATGCACGACCAATCTTGGCTTTCTCAAGCGCCTGAGAGAACACATCATCAGGAAGTCCCTTTACCTTGATATCCATTTGGATAGCTGTAACTCCTGCTGCTGTTCCTGTTACTTTAAAGTCCATATCACCTCCGAAGTCCTCTTCGTCTTGAAGGTCGGAGAGAACAACAAACTTACCAGAAGAATCTGACATCAGACCCATAGCAATACCGGATACAGGTGACGAAATTGGAACTCCTGCAGCCATAAGTGCAAGTGTAGAACCACACGTTGCAGCCATAGATGATGAACCATTACTTTCGAGGATCTCTGTTACTGTTCGAATCGTATATGGGAAAACTTCTTCTGTAGGAAGTACAGGCTCCAACGCTTTTTGAGCCAAGTACCCGTGTCCAATTTCACGGTTACCCGTGAAGAGACGGTTGCTAGTTTCTCCAACAGAGAACGGTGGGAAGTTGTAGTGATGGAAGTATCGATCTTCTTTCTCTCCCATCATTCCTTCTGTCAAAAGCTTGTCTCCAGGAGAACCGAGCGTGCAGGTTGTAAGACCTTGCGTTTCACCTCTCTGGAAAAGAGCTGAGCCATGAACACGGGCAGGAAGAATATCTACCATGCATCCAACAGGGCGGATCTCGTCGACCGTTCGCCCACTCATACGCTTTCCTTCTTCCAGAACTAAGCGACGAACCTCACCAGTCACCACCTTATGCATCATGTCACCTGCGTTACTGTAGAGCTCTGCGAGTTCTTCATTGTCATCTGCTGGTCCATACTTCTCCTCAAGCTTTGCAGCGGCACCATCTGCAAGATCATTAAAGTATCCACGGCGTGCAAGCTTATCCATAGGAGTTAAAATTGCATTGTTGATGCCTTCGAGTGCACCCTCTTTAAGGAATGCAAGAGCCTCTTCATGCTCGAACGCTGCTGGTGCTTCCCATTTTTCTGACCCGATTTCCTTTTGAATATCAGCAAAAGCAGTTGCAATCTTTTGCGCTGCTTCCTGACCAAAGGCAATAGCCTCCAAGACCTTTTCTTCTGGAACTTGATTTGCAGCAGCGTCGATCATAATCACACGATCTTTCGTGGCCGTAAGAACCATATCAAGTTCACACCTTGCTCTGTCTTCGTGATTTGGATTAAGAACAAGTGCACCATCAAGGATACCCACACGCACTGTGCCAACAGGACCATCTGCAGGACAGTCAGAAAGTGCAACGGCAAGACTTGCTGCATTTGCAGAAACGATATCGTGCTCGCTGACAAAGTCGTAACTAAGCACAGTACAGAACACCTGAATATCGTTATGGATAGTCTTTGCAAACATAGGACGAAGACCACGGTCGATCACACGGGCGGCAAGAACAAACAGATCTGCAGGGCGTCCTTCACGCTTGCGGAAGCGAGAACCTGCAACTTTACCGGCAGCGTAAAACTTCTCCTGGTACACAACCTGAAGAGGAAGAAACGTCACACCATCACGTGCTGTACGACTGGTTGTGCAGTTACTCATACAAACCGTATCACCCATCTGGGCGACAACCGTTGCATTTGCTTGTGCAGCAAGCATACCCGTCTTAAAAGTAAGCTTTTGTCCACCGACTTCAACGGTGTATTCCTTATTTTGGGCTATAGCTGATGAGCCCTTATTTTTTCCAAACATAGTAATAATAGAAAGAGAGATAAAATCTCTTTCCTCCAACATTATTCTTCACTGATGTGGATTCACATAGCAATCCTCGATTCAGAGGATTCTTACGTAAACCCAGCAAAGGTAAGGAGGCGTCAGAAGGAAAGATCTGAGTCTAGTATACACCCCTTTTGATGCTAAAAAAGAAAATATAGTCGAATAAGCTTATTCTAGCCATATACAGACTGTATTGCCTCTTTAGCAAGTATCTCTGTACTACGAAATATTGGTAGGGATGCCTCGATTCCTCTAAAGCACATCGGAAGCTCCGTACAACCAAGAATGACCCCCTGTGCTCCATGCTCTCCCAATCGATCAATGATCGTACAAACTTTAGATCTATCATGCTCATCTGCCTTACCAGCAATAATGCGAAAAATAGTATGCGTGATGAATGATTGATCTTCTTCGTCCGGAATGAGTACTTTTATGCCAAAGTGCTTCAGAGGTTCTTGATACAAATCTGAAGCAATAGTTGTGGGTGATCCAAGCAAACCTACACACTCAATGCCATCCTCTTGTACACGATCGACCACTGCACCAATCATAGAAATAAATGGAATAGAAACAGCTTGCCTAAATCGATCTAAATGCACATGCATGGTATTGCAGGTAATCACCAAGAAATCAGCCCCTGCCTTCTCTAATCTCTTCGCTTCTTCTTCTACCATCTGCACAGCTTCTTCTTCACGGCTACGATCTTCGATGAAATCTGGAACCGGCAAATTGCTCAATAAAATATGCGGAAAGCCTTCATTGGTTTGACCACCGCTTTTTTCGATAAGTAAGCGGTAGAAATCGATTGAAGCATGAGGCCCCATGCCGCCAAGGACACCAATAGTCTTCATAAGACAACGGGGGAAATTCTCTGTAAGACATCCTTTGGAGCACCGTCTGCTTCCAGTGCATCAAAATCCTGTTGCACCGCTCTGCCATCTGAAACAGGATGATATGTCGGCTTGGATCCTATCTGTGTAACCATCGGTACTATGTCTACACCCCTCTTCTTTGCGACGGCTGTCGTAAGAGCAAAGAATGGTTTCTCTGCTCGCCCTCCAATCGGAATGATGATGCGTGCATCTGCTTTGCTCTCTGCAAAGGGATATCTCTCCGGATCTGCACCGTTATACAAAACATTCGCAGCGCCGTAACGCATAGCCTGTCCATTGCGATTGGAATGCACTGATTCATTTGCAGTCAAACGATCAAATATAGCTATAGATGCTTCATCAGAGATTTCACCAATCAACTGCTCTATAGCTTCGGTCGCTTGCGGATCTTTATCCCGTTCAAAACGAAACTCTACTCGATCTTTGATACTCGGATGCACTTCTTTTACATATCTTCGAAGATAGTGCTCCATACGTTTACTGACCTCCAAAGCTTGAGAGTGATCGATACCATTTGCGTCAGCAATAAAATCTGTTGCCTGGTAGACGAGGTAGCGAGATGGATCAAAGCCAAGCTCCTTTTGTCTTTCCATTGCACAGAGTGCGGGAACGAGTATTGCAGGAAGGCGCAAAGGAACCTCCCGGCTATCGGATAATCCAAGTCCTGTGGTAAACAGTACTTCATTGCACTGCGCTCTTCCTTGAGAAATTTCTCGTGCAAGAGACTGTAGTAGTGATGACTGAGAAGTATCAGCATGTTTGAGTGGACCAATACGACTATCCACTCCCTTAGAACGAAAGATAGAAAGTATCTGGTTTGCCGATGGAAGTGTGGAAATAGACATATACAAAAATCCCCCAGCTACAAAGTCAGGGGGAAATAAATAGGATCGACTTGGTAGCGCTAGATGTTAGCGCTCCACCAGTTCAGCCTATTGATAAGTAATAACGTACTCATGTAACGGTACAACATTACATAATTACGGAAGGCAAGTCAACCTATTTTTTGAGCTTCTTCAAAAAGTGCTTAAATCCCCCACTGCCGTACTGGAGCATTCTTGATCCTCTGGTGATTTTACTGATACTCAAACCAAGTTTCTTTGCGATATCTCTCTGTGGAGTGCCTTTTTCAAGCTCCTGAACAAGCTGCCAACGCTCAGAAACTGACGCAAGCTCTTGTGGTGTCAGAATATCTTTGAGGAGCATCTTTGCGTCTTTTTCTGTCTTTACAGAAGCAAACAACAGATAGAGATCCTTAAGATTCTTTTGAGGAATTGGCATACTAGGAAGTATACCTTATTTCTTCAACTTATTGGCATCCAATACCTTCTGATACGAATCAGGACTGTGCATTTTGAGGTAATTGAGAAGCGTGCGACGACGCGCAACTTTGCCAAGAAGACCTTTTCGAGCGGAGTTATCACCTTTGTGCTCCTGAAGATGCTTGGTAAGAAGGCCAATCTCTTTTGAGAGAATAGCAACCTGCACCTGCGGGGAACCGGTATCTTTCTTATGCGTCTGATGCTTTGTTATGAGAGTTTTTTTGGACTTTCGCTTGATGGACATAGTAGAGGGTGTACACAGATAAGAGTAACGTTGCCGCGCCGGAAAGGGGGTCTCTAAGCCACCCAATCAGCGAGATCTGTAGCAGTATAGTAAAACAAACATTCAATGCAAGTATTTAGCTAAGAAGTACTGAAATCACGCCTTCTGAGGCTTTTGGCAATCGCATTTGGGTGGACGAGTGTCTACCACATGATACAATGCGCTCCTATGACTCCCCTCTACATACTCACAGGAATTGCATTAGTAGGAATTGGCTTTATCGCGCTTCAGCTTCGTAAATCTCAGACTGATGGTGACCCTCGATTAAAAGCTGAACTTGATCGCCGGATACAGGAAATCGGTGAAATTAAAAATCAGCTTGAACAGCTCAAAGATGAAAAGAATGAATTATCAACGAATGGGAAAAATATGTTTGCTCAACTGAAGAATCTAGAATCAGATCATAAAGCTCTGATAAAGGAGCGCGATGGGCTATCAATGCGTGTCACAAAATTCGAGGCAGAGAATGAACAAAAGCAAAAGCGTCATGAGGATATGGCTACAAAGCTTGAGGAAGCGAAGAGCACACTCGAAGATGAGAAGGTACGTATTCGCAGAGAGGATGAAGAGCGCCAGCAAAAATTAATTGAAGATCGTGACCGGATGTGGAATGACCATGAGCAAGATGTGGTAGCTCTTCTTGGTGGGCTCACAAAAAAAGAGCACTGTGAATTTACGTCGTACAGTAATACCAATCTTCCTGAGGGATTCAGCGGAAGCCTCAAGCCTGACTTTATGATTAGCTTCTTGGAACAATATATTATCTTTGATGCAAAAGTGTCACGTTCACAAGACTTGCAAAACTACATGAAAGAATCTGTGAAGAAAACTGCAGCAAAGATTAAGGGCAACCAAAAGATCTATTCTACCGTGTTCTTAGTAGTCCCAACTGATGCTGTGCAATCGCTAAAACAGGTTTCTTTCTATGAAGAAGGGTTTACGTTCTATGTCGTGTCTCCAGAAGCACTCGAGCCTATCCTTGCAAGCCTCAAGCGCATGGAGTCGTATGAATTTACCGAAGGTATCGACCCACAAGAGCGTGAAAACATTGTCGACTTAGTTGCTGCATTCGACTTTCATGTTTCTACAAGAAACGCACATGAACTGCAGATGATTTATCACGGGCTGGAAACTCTGCACAAAGCACAAAGTGCTAATCCTGAACTGATGGCAGAAGCCATGATTAAAAAGGCAAAGATTCGAAACCTAAATCTGAGTACTGCAGAAACCAAAGAGCTTGTTGCAAACCCTAAAGAGGTTGCACAGCAACTTTTGGAATTGGTTGAACCCAAAGCAAAAATCACAAAAGAAGATCTAGGAAATACAGAGTAACACGGTACAATTCATTCGTGCCAACTACAAAAGAACTCATCACAGGAAACCTCAATGATCCGCAACAACAAGCGGTAATGCAAACAGAGGGTCCTTTGCTTATATTAGCCGGAGCAGGAAGTGGAAAGACACGTGCGCTGACACACAGAATTGCAAAGTTGATTGATGATGGCGTGCCACCATGGCAAATACTGGCTGTGACTTTTACCAACAAAGCAGCAGCAGAAATGAAAGAGAGGATAGAAAACATTCTGCACATCACTGGAGGGTCAGATCTCAAGCAATGGCAACTCAACTCTGGAAACCTGCCAATCATGGGAACATTTCACTCTCTGTGTGCACGAATCTTGCGTCGTGATATAGATCAGATAGGACGTGAGAAATCATTTGTTATTTATGACAGTGACGACCAGCAGAGACTGATGAAACAAGTGCTGAAAGAAATAGGTATAGATGACAAAGAGCTCAAACCCAAAGCAGCCCTTGGTTACGTCGGCCGATTTAAGTGTGAATCGCTCAGTCCCAAGCAAGCAGAAAGCCAAGCCACCACAGCTCGCATGCAACAAGCTATTGGTGCATACAAGCGCTACCAAAAAACGCTCTTCGAAGCCAATGCTCTCGACTTTGATGATTTGATACTCGAAACCGTGCGACTCTTTACTGAAGTACCAGAAGTATTAAAGCGGTATCAAGAAACCTGGAAATATCTGCACGTCGATGAGTATCAGGATACCAACCACGCACAGTACATTCTCATCACTCTACTAGCCAAAAAACATCACAATCTCTGTGTTATTGGAGATCCAGATCAGTCTATTTACAGTTTTCGCGGTGCAGACATCAGAAATATTCTGGAGTTTGAAAAAGAGTACCCTAATGCCACTCGTATTAAACTGGAACAAAACTATAGATCCACTCAGCCAATATTAGATGCTGCAGATGGAGTGATAGATGCCAACCCCAATAGGCCAGAAAAGAAGATGTGGACCGAAAAGAAAGAGGGATCAAACGTCATAGCGCAAGAAGTAGCTGATGAAAAAAAAGAGGCACTGGAAGCCATAAAAGCAGCAGACGAAATGCACAGACGCAAAGGGGTCAAGCTCAGAAATCAAGTCATTCTCTACAGAACCAATGCGCAGTCGAGGCTCTTTGAAGAAGCATGTTTAAAGAATGGTATCCCCTACCGCATTTTGGGAGGCTTAAAATTCTATGCGCGTAAAGAGGTAAAAGATGTACTGGCATATTTGCATGTGATGTTAAATCCGTACGACACCGTATCCCTCCTGCGAATCATCAATGTACCTTCGAGGAAGATAGGACTGACAACACTCAGTAAAATACAGGCATTTGCATCGGAAAACGGCATGTCACTTTGGGATTCCCTCAATGCAGTAGATCAGATAGACAGTATTAATGACCCGACTAAAGAGCGTCTTCGAAAATTTGTAGATCTACTCGTGAAGTATCAAGAGAAAGCAAAAACTGAAGTAGTCTCCGAGCTCAGTGGCCACCTAATCCATGCAATAGATATGGAGCACTGGCTGCGTGATGACACTGAAGAGGGTGAGAACCGCTGGGGAAACGTACAGGAGCTACTGAGTGTTATGCACAAATACGATGCACTGGACCCAGAAACCAGTTTGATGAGCTTTTTGGAAGAAGTGGCACTCGTCTCTGAAGTTGATAAGCTTCAAGATAAAGGTACGGATGCACTCACACTCATGACACTGCATCTATGCAAAGGATTGGAGTTTGATCATGTTATTATTGCCGGTTGTGAAGAAGGCATCTTCCCGCACGCAAATAGCATGTTTGATAAAGAGCAACTCGAAGAAGAGCGTCGTATCATGTACGTTGGAATGACAAGGGCAAAGAAACATCTACGACTGATGTTTGCAAGAACACGTGTACTTTGGGGGCAATCACAATCTAATGCACCAAGCAGATTTTTGGAGGATCTTCCAGAAGCCGTCACCGAAAGACGTAGTGATGAATTGCTCTCTGCATTCGCGTGGGCAAGCAAAAAAGGAGAAGAGGGCCTGGGTACCGGAGTGCAACGGTTTACACAGGGTAAAGAGGATCTAAAAATCGAATTCAATCAGGATATGGATTTTTCCTCCAATGACTTTAATCAGGATAACGAACTATCAGAAGGGACAAGAGTGGAACATCACACATTCGGAAAAGGGACCGTCACCTCTATACGTGGAGACATTGTTGATATTACCTTTGATGATGGGCAGAAGAAGACACTGGCGATGAGTATCGCACCACTCAAAATTATTTGAGAAATCCGAAAAACGAATATCGAAATTCGAACTTCGAACTTCTTATTTCGTGCTTCGTATTTCTCGTACATTAGTACGAGTAATATGTCCCTCTTGCTATAGGTCTTTCATTGAGATCAATCCACGTAAAGCTTGTCACTCCATCACTCCACGTAATATCTCCTGGTGAACCTATGCTGCCTGGATCATTGATAGAAATCTGCAATCCTGCATGTGGAAGATCATCAGGAATAGTAATATCTGCATACACCCTCAAGATACGGGGACCATCATCCAGACGACCGTAACTAGCCGGCAAACTGGCACATGTCAGTGTATCTCCAGAAACACTGCAACTGTGCCTCTCGGAGCTTCCATCAACTTTCATTGTTGCATTACTGAGTGTCACAGTACCTACTGTACCAATCTGGAAGTCGATATCTGTAATATCAAGTCGAGCTGCACTATGTCCAGTTACTCCTTCAAACCGGAATGAGCCTATTTCCATATCAGACCCTTCGATGAGAATAGAGCGATCATCTCCAACATTACTGATGGAAGTAATAGCACTGCGGGCAACAGTCGTCTGCGCAAATGTTTCGCCACTGGTCATCACTTCGTAGTCACGATTACTCCAATCTCCAATACCTTCAATACCCATCTCACCGACTTGCACTGTGCCACCACTTACTCCTCCACTATCTTCCGGGCGCATGACGCCACGCACGTAAAAACTGTAGTCATCTCTTTTCGGCAGTATGATATTTTTGTTCTTCACGCCAAGGCGATACCGCGTCTTTGCAGACACCTCAGGATCCACTGTCGCACGACCGATAAACTTGCCATCGTGATCGTAAATATTCATTGCATCCAAAGACGTATTGGCAGCGACAATATCAATGAGGAAATAGTGAACACGAATAGGTTCTGCATCTGCAAACAGCTTCGCAGAACCAAGGATGTGTGTAGTCTTTCCGAGTACGAGAACTGCGTCATCTGTGGAGGTGTCTTGGAGAAGAGGGTCATAGATAGCCGAAGACTCAGAAGATGCAGAAGACTCAGAGGATTCAGAGGAGATAGATGATGACGGCTCGAAGACCGTACGTACAGGAATGCTACTATTGCTCTGTGCTGCGCGTAGCTCATCGAGTTCTTCGTGAGAGTACGCCAAGTATGCGACAACCAACCGCGCCATCTGACCACGAGTCAATGCAGAACCCGGAGCAGAATCTGAAAGATGAATCTGTAAATTTTCGGCACTACTAACATACTTCTCGTACCACTGGCCAATGACATTGACCATTGGTGTTCCGTAAATGCGTGTCAGGATTTTGAGCGCCTCTTCGTATTTTACAGAGCGTGCTGGCTCAAATGGCCACAGGTTTGGGTCGGTATCCGGCAACGCATTTCCGCTAACAATGCCAAGATCCTTCGCTCTACATACGGCCCTTGCAAACCAAAGGTTTTCATCAATGTCGGGGAAGCAACGTGTCTGGATAAAAGAATCATCCGGAGGCAAAAGGCCCATAGCAATCTTCATAAACTCTGCACGATTGATGGGGACACCCGGCTTGAACGTTCCATCAGGATTACCCTGCACAATGCCAAGCTCTGTCAGCGTACTTATGGCTACCTGTGTTGGTAGGTCTGCCGGTACATCTGAGTATGGGAGTGCATCTGTCTCGTAACTCAAAGCAAGGGTTACTACAGGCAACGCAACACCAATAAGAATTGATACGAGTCTCATAAGCCCATTATAAACTAATTCGTTCTTCCAAACTCTACTTTCGGACCAAATACTCCTGGATACGACGTACAAGGAATAGGCCCAAATATCCCTCCATCTATGGAGTCGTGAATACTATCGCATCTATAGAGCCCAAGAGGCTCATAGAAAATATCGTGCATACGTGTTCCGGAGAATCGACCACCGGAACCATCACCGGAGAATCTCCATGAGCCATTGCTGCCACTACTACTTCTACCACCGAATCTCGTAGAGCTGCTACTGCCTGACGAGCGAGAACCGGAATCATCATCTTCGTCGCCACTATCGCGACCGCCAAAGTCTCCTGTTATAGGGTTACCAAATCTATCAAAGCGAAATACGCCAGTGCCCGAAGGAAGATTGAATCTTCCGAGGCCACTGTTTCCATCGAACCGGAAAAATCTCCCTCCGTATACATCACTCAAACGAAAGCCATCACCAAGTGCTGGGCCAAGTCTCGGAGTTACTCTCCCTCCTCTTCCCTCTCTCCTTCTGCCCCTACCAGCAAAGAGTCTCTCGATATCCTCTTGTGATGCACGAATTACTCTACCATCCGGATACTGTAAGAATATTGATCCATCCGGATAACAAAGAACATAGATGTCAGGATCAAATACACGCCACCAGCAATAATTCCACCAGCGAAACATCCCAAAATCATCTGCAAACTGTGTTTGCTCAAACGGTGGATACTCAGGATATGCATACGCTACCGGAGCGCTGAGGCTAAGAATACAGAGAAGACAGAAGATGCGCATAAGGTCGCAGAGTATAGCATTCTTTACATAAAGAAAGTTTGTTTTATCCAAAAAAGGCTCCCGCGAAAGTTCGCAGGAGCCGAAGGCCTATAGCCGAGTGATAACTCTACCACCCATGTGAGTAAGGACGTGAAACGTGACCCGGGACCGGATCGGGCTTCTTTTTGCCGGCTAATGCACGATCAACAGCCTGTTCCATATGTCCTTTGCCACGACGACCACGACGTTGGTACTCGATCCAAAAGGCGTCAGGAGTGCAGTCTTCAAGAGAAAACCGCTTTTGAATTTCTGTTGGCACTTGTCGATCAGAAAGTCCCATAAGCTTTGCAAGCTTATTCTGCAAACATACTACCTGTGGAAGACTCATCGTAACGCTCCTAAAAAATGGGTGTTGTAATACCATCCGGATCTGCGTCTTTGGCATTGAGCTCTCATGTATGAGACTCAAACGCAATCAAGAGGCAGAGTACGAAGGGCGTAGTGATGATGTAAAAGATCAAAGAAAGAAAATACAAGATACAAAAAACACCTCCATCGGGAAGGTGCTGAATTGAGGTTTACCTAGATATAACTACAGCTCCGTCCCGATTGGGTGAAAGTAATAAAAGAAGCTGTAAAAAAATGTCTGAGAAGTCATATCTGTGTACATTCTACTGATATGATCCTTAGGTGTCTAATCTTAAAGACCAAATCCGGCAATTTTGCTCTACATACCTCCTTAGGCTGAATACTGACCTTGGACAGCATTTTCTGGTCGATCAATCCATACTTGATCAGATCGTAGAAGCTGCCAAGATCCAATCGAATGACCATATAGTAGAGATTGGCCCTGGAATTGGAGTACTGACCAAAGAGCTCTTGCAAAGAGCTGCCAAAGTCACTGCAATTGAATTAGATGAACGGATGATTCCTCTTATGAAGGAATATGTACATTCTCATCTAAAAGCTAAAAGCTACCAGCTAAAAGCTATTCAAGAGAATGCTCTCAACACCGCAATGCCACAAGACGAGTACAAAATAGTGGCCAACATCCCCTATCATATTACTTCTCCTCTGTTGCAGCATGTGTTTTTGGAGTCGACTTCGCACCCGGAAACACTCACTCTACTGATTCAAAAAGAAGTGGCAGATAGAATTTGTGATACGAAAAATGCAGGACTGCTTACAATCATCGTTGCACTCTTTGGAAAAGCAACCAAGATAACAGATGTACCACCAAAAGCATTTCTACCACCACCCAAAGTAGACTCTGCTGTCATTCATATTGATGCATATGCAGAGCCAATTGCAGACCCCGACACGATCAAGCAAGTCATGAAGCTTGCAAAGATTGGCTTCTCGCAAAAACGCAAGATGCTGCGTAATAGTTTCGGCAACGCCTGCCTGCCGGCAGGCAGGTTCCAGGGAGGTTTGGAACTGCTTTCTGCTGCAAGCATAGACGAAACCAGGCGTCCACAAACACTTTCGGTTGAGGAGTGGATAGCACTGGCAAAGGCACACGTGCAGAATTAATCGCTATGCACAAACTCGCCTACTGGTTTTTAGGATCGTTTCTCGTATCTGCATTTTTCTTTCAGTGGATATGAAGAAATTTATTGCTTCTCTTTTAGGGATAATAATTGCACTCATCTGTGTCATTCGAACAACACATACCCCGTCACCAAACACCATTGACTGGTATGCAGATGGATCGAAGGTAGAGATACACGGCATTATCGCAGATGAGCCAGACCGCAGACCCATGCAAACAAAATACACGATAGCTGTTGATCAAGTTTTGGATGGATATGGAACAGTGATTAAAGGCTTAGCAGGAAATGTACTCGTTACTGATAGGAGAATGTGGCCGGAATACCACTTCGGTGATCGGATTACCGCAACAGGGATCTTGGAGAAGCCAGAGAAGATTGAAACTTTCTACTATGATCGCTATCTCTCCAGATATGACATCTATTCTGTGATGTACCGGAGTGAAATACGAACCAACGCACCGGAGGCCCCCGGGCCTCCGCTACGGAGGAAGCTCTACTCACTAAAATCTCGTTTTGAGCAACAGATCAACCGCCTCTACCCAGAGCCACATGCATCATTCATGGCAGGGCTTCTGACAGGATCTCGACGAGGAATCCCCGATGATCTGATGGAAGCATTTAATAACACAGGACTCACGCACATCATTGCCATCTCCGGCTACAATATTACGATCGTCATCGCCATTATCTCCAGCCTGCTCTTCTGGTTACCACTCAAAATTCGATTCTTCCCTGCAGCTGTTGCGATCATTGTCTTTACGATCTTCGTCGGAGCAAGTGCAGCTGTTGTCCGTGCAGCAATCATGGGAATACTGGGTCTCATCGCGCTCCAGAGTGGACGTGTAAGCGATGTCCGACTCGCCATCCTTTGGACAGCATTTTTTATGATTGCTTGGAACCCCAAAGTTCTCTGGTATGACGCGGGGTTTCAGCTCTCGTTTCTTGCAGTCATCGGACTAACAGAGCTCAGCACACTTCTCGATAGGATCTTCTCACGAGTACCAAAGACTTTGGCCATACGTGAATCACTACAAATGACAGTTGCGGCTCAAATAGCCGCTGTACCACTTATCATTATTCTCTTTGGTAGGTTTTCTCTTATTGCTCCACTCGCAAACCTCCTCGTTACACCGATTATACCACTGGCAATGCTCTTCGGTGCCATGGGAACAGTCGTCAGCTTTGGAATCTTCCCCCTTGGACAGCTAATAGCATATTTGGGGTGGGCCTGTCTGGAATGGATCATTGGAGTAGCAAACATCAGCAGCAAGATTCCTTTTGCATCTATCGATATAGATATTCCTTCATGGATACTCATACCGTACTACGTATTCCTATTTACCATGTGTAGAGCAGTAGCTCCTTCTCCCCCTGCAACCACGGTACAGGCATGCTCTTTACAGCCTCTCTCCCCGGAAACTTGAATGCATGTGATATAACTTTGGTACCGGGTTTGAGCTCTTTCTCAAACTTCTTCTGTAATGTCTTCATAGCCCCCGGCATCAAATACAGAAAGATACAATCTGCATCTGATACATCCTGATGAAAGAAATTCTTCATCTGCAAACTCACAGAAAGTCTCGATTTCCAAATAAGTATTTTACCAACAAGCCATACAGGCGGAGACAATTCAAACCCACGAGCAGTGATATTTGGATGGCTACGCTTGGATTCTATGAGCAATCTCGCATCTCCTGCTCCTAGATCGTAGACCACTTCATTCCCCTTGAAATCAGCAAATTTCACCATTTTGCGGGTGACCTTCATAGGGGTAGGAACGTACGGGGCGCGCAGGAAAATGGACGTTACCACCATGAGCACGATAAAGAATACCCAGATGATCAAGAATGCTATAAAGACGTCAACAGGCTGCATATGGCCAATATACTAGAGAATTCACCTCCATTAAGCCAATTCTGAGCATTGTACAATATGCCTAAATATGGTATAATATATACATAAACAAATTTTATTTACTTCCCTTTTCTCGTTATGGCTAACCGCCAAACATATGTTATCGGTGCACTTGGCGTTTTGGTTGGAATGGTTGTCGGCGCTACGTCCGCTCAGCGTGCAGACATTGTCTCTTATTCGGGACACAACCCAAACAGCGAAACCGTCCGTAACATGAACAGTCTACACCAATCATCTGGGATATTCCGTGTTCGAAGCGTTCGCCAGAACCTCGATATCCGAGATGGTACGCCTTTCAGGCTTACAGCACCTCGTCGCACAAACACAACAGAAAATGTTGCACGACGTCGTGAAATTCGCCTAAGTCAAAATGGTGGCACGCACTTCGCAGCTCCTGCATGGGGAACTGTACGTGGTGCTCCTGCTCAGCGTCGTCAGCGTGTTCCTGGATGCTCACAGTACTCCAGTCAGCGCTACACTCATTGTCTTGAAGCCATTATTAATGGTGAAGTCTATGAGCCAAACTACTTCCCTACTAATTATTAATTCGAGGGCAGTCTCTTAAGAGCGGTTAAAACAAATACAAAAAGGGTGATGAGAAGTCGCCTTTTTTGTTATTTCAATTTAAACAGAAACGACTTCATATCATGGGGATCTTTTCGATAGAGTACAGAGTATCCTTTGGGGGTCTCTAAGTCCTCTGCGCAGGACCACGGGGTAATAGTAAATTGATTGGCAAGATAGCGAAACGTCATCTCTGATATTGTTTTTTCTTCATTCTGCTGACGTATTTCATACGCATCTCCATGCGCTATGACTATCTGAGCAGTAGAAAATGATTGTAGGTGTTTCTCTATGACAAGAGGATGATAATACACAATGGATTCAGGACCTGCATACACAAAGAAGTTTTGCGGTGAGTGCCGCATATACTCCATGTATGATTTTTCCTCTACGTAGAAGTAACGATCTACGTTGCATGCATCCAATATCGCATCGATTTTCTCTGCGACTTCTCTACGTGCAACTGAGCCTTGCTCTCTATTGGAAAGGATTTCTGCGTACCGCGCAAAGCCATCGCTCATGGGGATAGTTAATAGAGTCACCACCATGACCCCCATAAAAATACGAGACATCGATGTAAAGCCCTCAGCGATAACGCGCTTCAGCATGAGTAAGAAAAGCGCCGTATACAGCGGTGCCACAGCAACAAAATGATTGGCAACCGGATACCCACGCAAATTCCCTGCAGTAAGAGCGAGGTAGAGCGCTATAATAATCAGTATTGCTCGTACAATAGGACGACCGCTCCGTCTACTCTGTACAAAAGCTTCTACGAACAAGATGCCAACAAGTACCGAGAAGAAATAGGAATATTCCCAAAGATATTTTACCCAGATATCAATGAACAATCCCCGCATCCACAGTGGAACACTGCGAACAAGATGATGTCCAAAATGAGAAGGGAGATACGTCGAGAAATAGCCATCAGCATACCCAAAAGCCAAAAGTCCTATGACTCCGGCTACAGCCGTAATGCCAAGTGGCTTGGCAAATCGATGAATAAAATCCTGTTTCCGCGGAAGGAGTAATAGCGCTATGCCAATCAAAGACAATGCGAAAGGCTCTTTGAATCCAATGGCCAGAACAAGGCACGTAGTAAGAATAGCTAAATGAGGTACAGATACGAGTGCCAATGCATACAGTGAAGCAAAGAACGCCCCATACCATTCCACCTGCCACGCCTGCGCCTGGAATGCCGTATACAGAGACAGGAGCATTCCAAAGAGAGCAGAAAAGAGTACTGCGTTTCTCTTACGAGTTTGTGGAAGATCTACAGCGAGGAGATAGGCCACCCCTGCAAAGAGAAGCGGATACGCAAGTACCATCAGAGCATTGAAAATGAATCCCAATGTACCGCTATCAAACATCCAGAAAGAGAGAGCGCTAAGTAGATAGATACCCGGTGGCTTGGTATCAAAAATATCTCCATACAGCTCAAATCCATTGAGCAAAGCTTTCCCTACAGTCCAGTAATACTTCGCATCACCTGCGTATGCACCATCAAAGAAATACCAAGCTTGAGAAACAAGATGATACAGCCCCTTACACGTAGCGAGTGCAATGAGAAGAAAGAGACAAAAACGAACTATTCGAGAAGAATGCATAGGGAAAAGATACCATATTTTGTTTATTTCATCTTAAAAGGAAATGGAATCATGGTATGAGGATCCTTTCGAAAGAGGAGCGCATACTCCTCTGGAAAGGTAAGTCCATTGGCACATTCCCAAGCCGTAGTAGAAAAGTTATCAACAAGATATTCCTGCACCACTTTTGAGAGAGGTATCTCCTGCGAGCGCTCTCGTATTTCGTACCCATCTCCCTGTGCAATAACAAGACGTGACTCAGAGAAGTTATTGAGTTGCTTCTCTACAATAAACGGATGGTAGTAGATAATGGTATCCGGGCCTGTATATACAAAGAAGTTTAATGGCGAATGTCTCATAAATTCCATATACGGACGTTCCTCAACGTAGTAATACCGATCTATAGCACAAGCATCCATAATGGCATCAATCTTGTGTGCTGCTTCTGTATGCTTCTGCACATTTTTGTGCATATTGGAAAGAGATTCGGCATAGTAAGAAATACCCATGCTCATGGGGATCTCCAAAAGTGTAAGCAGCATCAAACCGAGGAGCAACTGTAATACATACGTATGTTTCTGAGAAGATACATATTGTAATACCAGTAAAAACAGTGCTGTATACAAAGGCACCATAACAACAAAATGATTACCTACTGGATACCCACGCAAATTCCCTGCAGTGAGACCTAAATACAAAGCCAGCACCACTACTGCAGTGCGAAGGCCAGGGTATGCAAACTTTCGGCTTTGGAATACTGCGTGCGCGAAGAGAGCGGTAATGAGTACAGAGAAAATGTAGGAAAATTCCCAAATATACTTCATAAGCACATGAATAGACATGCCGCGTTGCCATAGGGGTACAGCTCTAGCAGCCTGATGACCAAATTGTGATGGAAGATATAGAGAAAAGTATCCCTGTGCATACCCAAGTATCAGCAATCCAATAACACCTGCTACAGCAGCAATACCCAGTGGCATTACAAGGCCAGAAAGAAGATCTTTTTTCTTAGGAAGAAGCAAAAGCCCAACACCTATAAGCGAAAAAATGAACGGCTCTTTAAACCCAATACTCAGCAGTATGCATACTGTAAAAATAGCAATCGAAGCAGAGCTACTTCTTTTCTTTTGAAAAAATATCAGTGCTACTGCATACAATGAACCAAAGAACGCACCATACCATTCAACTTGCCAAGCACCTGCCTGAAATGCTGAATACAACGAGAGAAGTATGCCAAAAAACACAGCAAGCAATATGGTATGACGACGTTTATCAAACGTATAAGCAACCACGCCAAATAGCACCGGATAGGCAATAACCATGAATGCATTCAAAAGTGAGCCAAGAAGATGACTATCAAATATCCAGAAAGACATTGCACTAAGCAGATATACACCAGGAGGTTTCGTATCAAAGATATCTGTGTACAGAGAGAGGCCATTGTAGATCCCCCTCCCTACAGTAAAGTAATATGTTGCATCTCCAGTATACGCACCCTCAAAGAAATACCAGGCTTGAGAGACGAGATGATAGAGCCCCTTACACGCAGCAAGTGCTATAAGAAGAGAGAGGCAAAGACGAATGATCCGCGAAAGGCTCATAGCGTAACGATAGCACAACTATCTGCTTATCTTCGACGATGTTTTTGGCGTGGTTTTCTCTGTGATCCACTATGAATTGGTTTGCGTGAAGATGAACGTCTAAAATTGCGCTGAGGACGCTTGGATTTACTTGGGTTTTTTTCCATCTCAACAGATGGAAGGGAAGCGTGTTGACGTCGAGGTAATGACCCACGAATAAGTCGCTCAATGTCACGGATATCACTGGCTTGGGTTGGAGTAGCAAAGGAAATAGCACGTCCTGTACGACCAGCGCGTCCTGTACGACCAATACGATGAACATAATCTGCAGCATCATCAGGAAGATCATAATTGATAACTAATGCAATATCCGATACATCAATACCTCTAGAAGCAATATCTGTAGCAACCAGTACTCGATGCGTCCCTCTTTTAAACCCTTCAAGAGCACTGCGACGCTGTACAAGTGATCTGTTGCCGTGAATTTCTGCAGCACGGAATCTATTATCATTCAATATACGCGTGATCTTCTTGGCGCCATGTTTCGTACGTGAGAAAACAAGAACCTGGCCTTCATGTTCCTTAAGTAATGTAAGAAGAAACGTCTTCTTATCCTGCTGTCTCACAATGATAAGCTCCTGCTCTACCTTTGCTGCAGTCGTTCCCTCCGGGGCTACTTCTATACGCAATGGCATATGCATTTCATTCTTAGCGAGCGTAAAGATTTCCTGCGGCATCGTTGCAGAAAACAGAAGTGTCTGACGCTTGCGCGGTACGTGAGCGAGAATCTTATTAATCTGCGGCTTGAATCCCATATCAAGCATTCGATCTGCTTCATCCAGAACAAGAATCTCTACCTCATTCAATGTCACCGTCTTCTGCTGCAAGTGATCATTCAATCGACCGGGAGTCGCAATGAGGATACGTGGATTTTGCTTGAGCATCTTCTTCTGCAAATTCATTGATGCTCCTCCTACAAATACTGCGGTGCGAATACCAAGAGCGCTGGCAAAAGGCTTGAGTGCCTCTTCGACCTGATACGCAAGCTCTCGCGTTGGGAGGACTACAAGCCCTCTCTTCTTGCCTGCGGCAAGTCGCTGCAACATAGGAAGGCCAAAAGCAAAGGTCTTTCCTGTACCGGTTTGCGCAATACCAATCAGATCTTTTCCATCGAGCCCCAAGGGAATTGCCTGATGTTGAATAGGCGTCGGCTTCTTGATGCCTCGAGTTTCGAGGATCTTCAGTAGGGGCGCGCTGACACCCATCTCCCGGAAATCAGAAGATGAATCTGGATGAGCTTTGCTGGTTTGCATCTATACGATGAATCAAAGTGGTAGCCTCAAGGGGAATCGAACCCCTGTTACCAGGATGAAAACCTGGCGTCCTAACCACTAGACGATGAGGCCACGCAGCAGATTTAACCATAAATACAGCACAAATACCACTTATTGCTATTTTTAATGATTTGTTGTATAATATTTACGTAATATGTCAAAACAAACATTAGGAACAGCGATTATTGCTCTCGGCGCTATTGTCGTCACTATTGGCTCTCAGATGTCTCTGGGTGCCAGTCTGACAGAACAGGGGGGAACCCTGGGTACTGAGCAGGTAGGAGAGATTATGTGGATAGACCAGCAAGTAGTACTTCCTGCTGCTATAGAATCAAGTAACGGAACTGGAGTGTTGGCATTTGGAATGCTTATGATGCTCCTGGGATTTGGACTACATGCCTTGTGGACTATTCGTAAAAATGATGAAGTATCAGTACCGGTAAAAGTACGAAAGCAGCAAACACCAAAAAAGACAGCAAGAAAATCTCGAAAACAGATGGAGGTTATTTGGATAGAAAGAACCATACGACTCTAAAACTCGTGCTTCTTTCCGATGTCATCTCGATGATACGCACCAAACTCTGTCAGCTTTTTACAAATGTGCCCTTTTACAACCGGGCCATCTATACATAAACGCATTCCAGTCGGGTCCATAACGCAGTTTCCACAGACCCCAAACCCACATTTCATATATCGCTCGAGAGAAAGCTGGCACGGCACACCATACTTTTCGGAAACCGTTAGTACGGACTTCAGCATCATCTCAGGTCCACAGGCAAACACCTTATCGATTGGTGGATCTTTAGCATCCGGATCTGCAGCAACTTCCAAAAGTTGGTCGAGCACATCGGTGTTATATCCTTTGTGTCCAACAGATCCATCATCCGTAGAAACATGGAGTGAAACGTGCTGAAGAGATTCGAGTTCTTTAAGGTACAACAGATGTTCTTTGCCTCTTGCGCCGACAATCGCTTCGAGAGTGCAACCGTGTTTTACCGCCTCTGATGCTACAAAGAACATCGGAGCTGCACCATAACCACCGGCAACAAGAACAATATGATCCCCTGCTTCCCATTCATATGATGTTCCAAAGGGCCCTCGTAGTCCGACCAAATCTCCAACCTTTGACTGTGCAAGTGCTTCACTCATAGGACCTACCGCAAAGAAGGTAATCTTTGTTTCGGATCCATCATCGTACGCAACCGAGAAGGGTTTTTCATCAACTCCCGGAAGCCACAGCATCAAAAATTGTCCGGGCGCAGCTCCTAGAGATCCATCAAACGTGTAGGTGCGCACCATCTCAGTTTCTTGGCTGATCGCTTTAATGCGATACGTTTTTGGAAGTCTGCTTTGAAGAGAAATCGAAGACATTAGGCATTGCGGGAAGCAAGTTCTTTATGCATACCTCCAACGAGGTCAGCAATATTGTCGATACCTTCATTGGTGCACCAGTACTGCATGCCCTCACAGACATCCGCGAAGACTTCTGCCCCGTGACGTGCAACAGCAGAGCCAATTCCAATGAGCGTTGCTCCTGCAAGCATCAGTTCAAGTGCATCCTCTCCTGTATACACTCCCCCTGTTCCAATGATTGGACACTTTCCATCGGTTGCCGCGTATACATCTGCAATACATTTGACGGCAATAGGCTTGATGGCAGGCCCGGAGAGTCCACCGACTTTATTGGCCAGTATTGGCATACGGCTTCGAAGGTCTATTGCCATTCCAGGACCTACAGTGTTGATAACAGTGAATCCATCGGCACCAGCTTCTTGGCATGCCTTAGCGATCTCTCCGATATTGTCGACATTGGGTGAGAGCTTCACAAACATTGGGATGTCCCCCACTATCTTTTTTACTGCCGCTGTAACTTTTGCAGCATCCGGTGCGCTGCAGGCAAAGGGTTTTCCAAATTCATCTTCGACGTTTGGACAACTGATGTTTACCTCGAATGCATCTGGCCCTAGTGGCACTATCCCCTCTGCAGCTTTGGCAAACTCATCAATCTGTCCTGCAACAATGTTGGCAATAAGTGGAACGGGATGATCTTTCATGTAGTCACCAATTTCCTCCTGTGCTTTTGCAGGCCCTGCATCCGGAAGACCGACTGCATTGAGCATCCAGTGTTCAGTTTCGATGATTGTTGGATTTGGATGTCCTTTGTGCTCCTTCGCCCAAAGAGATTTTGTGGTGATACCTCCGGCCCCTTTCTTGGCAACATCCTTCCATGTTGAAGATGTGATTCCCAGAATTCCAGAAGCAAGCACCGTTGGGTTTCCAAACTCTATGCCGAGAACTGTTTGCGATAAATTCATGATAATAGAATAGCAGGATTGGCCCGGCGTAGTTCAAAGAACGTAGTCGGGTCGAACTGTATCCCGAGGACGGTCTGGCTGAGGTTCATTTCGGCTTGAACTTTAGCCTAATTGAGCCCAATCGTCACCCTAAATTGAGCGCTGTTTGGGGAAGAGCGTGTCTCTGCGCCAGAAGACAACTGCAAGTAATATCAAGCCAAAGAGCATCAGACGAATAGGACCAAGCATGTCTGATGGTAGTGGCAAAAATCGTAAAACTTCCTTCAATACAGTCAGAAGTATTGTAGAAAGCAATACACCAAATACCGAACCTGGATTTCCAGCAACGACAATGGTGATAAAGAAGACTAAGAATGGGTATTGATAGTCATTGGGATGTAAGAATGCCAAGTACTGAGGGAAGAGCAGAGCTGTAGCAAGGGCACCTATGCCGGCAACAAGGAACGCGATAACATGCACCTTTGATCTGTTAATACCCAAAGACTTTGCATGCCACTCATGCTCGGCCAGTGCCTGTAGCTGCCTTCCAAAAGAACTTTTCCCAATCGTCCACATCGCAACGATAAAGAGTAAAGATACGACTACCGCAGTGATGGCAAAACTTGATACTGAACTTAAGAATGAAAAGCGAGGAACGCCAGGAATGCCCAATGCTCCACGTGTAAGACTATTCCAGTTAAGAATTACAGCAAGAAAAGAAAGATGTACTGCGATAGTCATCACACCAAATGCATCTTGATCTAAGCGCAGAGAAAGCCATGCCAAGAAAAGAGAGATTAGAACGACTGCCAATATTCCAGCAAGAGCAGCCACAAGAAAACTGCCAGTGTGAATGGAAGTGAGTACCACTACATAACTTGCAACAAGAGAAACACTAATGGGGCCAAAGTGTAAGATTTTTCCTTTGCCGAATACAAGATTATAGGCAAGTACATGCGGAATGGTCATGCCGGTAATCGCGATGATGTGCCAGAAGAAGTCCATAGTTATGCGCTGCGAGTTTTTACAGA
>DJKT01000021.1:30617-40640 GCA_002436205.1 Candidatus Peribacter sp. UBA6535 | reverse complement strand
GCCCAGAATACTTTGGTTACCCTGAGTGTGTTTTGTGTTACAGGCTCGGAGAAGTCTCCTCCAGGAGGACTTACTGCGCCGATCACAGAGAGAGATCCTTTACGACTGTCACTACCTGCACACTCTACAATACCTGCACGCTCATAAAATCCTGCAGTGCGCGATCCCAAATATGCAGGGTATCCTTCTTCTCCCGGCATTTCCTCAAGACGCCCACTCATCTCACGCATGGCCTCTGCCCAACGAGAAGTTGAGTCAGCCATCAGTGCTACATCGTATCCCATATCGCGGTAGTACTCTGCAATGGTGATACCGGTGTATACACTTGCCTCACGAGCAGCTACCGGCATGTTGGAAGTATTGGCGATCATAATCGTTCGTTTCATCAGTGGCTCTCCGGAGTTTGGATCCTTAAGGTGCGGGAACTCTGTAAGCACTTCTGTCATCTCGTTTCCGCGCTCTCCACAACCGATATATACAATCACCTGCGCGTTACAGTACTTCGCAAGAGACTGCTGTGTCACAGTCTTTCCGGCTCCGAAAGGACCAGGGATAGCGCCGCTTCCTCCACGAGCGATAGGGAAAAGCATATCCAGCACACGCATTCCTGTGATGAGTGGTTCATTTGGAATCAATTTTCCCTGCACAGGACGAGGAATACGAATCGGCCATTTTTGTAGCATTTGTACGTCGTGTTTCTTTCCGTCTGCATCTTTAATCACGGCAATCGTCTCTTCAATCGTAAAGCTTCCCGACTTCACTTCTTCCAATGTACCGCTCAAATTTGGTGGCACCATTACTTTGTGCTCAATCAAACTTGTTTCCGGTACGGTTCCGAGGATATCACCACCTTGCACCTCATCACCAACACTTGCAGTTGCGGTAAGTTCCCACTTTTTGGATCGATCCAATCCCGGAACTTCAATACCACGAGATATAAAAGGGGAGTTGGCTTCTTTTTCGATCAGTTCTAGTGGTCGCTGAATTCCATCGTAGATGGATTCGAGTAGTCCCGGTCCAAGATCAACAGAGAGCGTTAGCCCTGTGCGTTCGACGGGTTCTCCCGGTCCGATACCGGAGGTTTCCTCGTAGACTTGAATAGAAGCTTCCTCACCGTGAAGTTCGATTACTTCTCCGATGAGTTTTTCTTTCGAGACTTTTACAACCTCGAACATTTTTGCGTCGCTCATCCCGCTCGCAACTACGAGTGGTCCTGCGACTTTGGTAATGGTGGCGTCTTTCGACATGATAGAAATTGGGAAGAATATTTAGGATTCAATTTGGTGTTCTGCCTTTTTTGCACCTGCTGTGAATACAGAATCAAGCAGTTGCTGTTGCTCTGCAGTGCGTGGTTCAAATTTAATTGAATTGGTTGCAGAGGATTGCACGAGCAGTTCTCCAACTGTTTGTAAGCTTTCGTCTGTATCGATTCGATCTTGTCTGTCCATAAGTATAATGGGAAATTATTGCAAAATATCAGATCCAACAGCACGTTCGACAATGCGTCTGAGACGCTCTAGTCCGTAACCGGTAGCTCCTTCATGGGAAGGAAGTGGAATAATAGCGGGCAAGGCCCCCTTGGCGAGCTTCTTTTCGTCATCCGGAGAAATTCCGCCAGCGAGGTCTTCGGTTATAAATACAATTGCGTACGTGTTTACTTCGATGCCACGTTCGTCTTCACGTTTTTCTTTCTTGAGAGCGAGCAGTTGCTCTATAGCTTCGGTTGGAGACTCTACAGGCACAACATCGACACCGAGTAGAGAGAATCCTGCTACTGCATCCTTGGAGCCGACTATCGCAGTCTTGTATTTCATTAGAGAACGTAGTGCGAAGCGGACAAAAACGGTGGAAGCATTAATTTAATTTCTTGAGGGCTCATATTCGCACGCTTCCCGATCAGTAAAACTCTCAGGAGCTTCATCTGACTTTGTGCTAGAGCTGCAAATGCAAACACCGGTTCGATACTGAGTGGAATGTTCCACATGTGTGCAATGTCATCAGCCATTACCTTGCTGAGTGCATGTTCGAGCGCATTTGGGTCATCTACTGCTTTGCGAATAGGGTCGGAGAGATCATAGGGAAGTGAAGATCTATCAACGGCTGTAAGAATCGATCGTAAGTCTCCCGTCAGATCTTTTGGGGCAATACTTCCTCCCACGATGAGGTCGTTGCCCTTTCTAAGAGCTGTACGGATATTATTAAGATCGATCTTATGCTCAACATAAGACTTGAGAGCTGCAGATCCACTTGCACGTGCAAGCTTCAGTTGCAATGTAGCAACGTACTGCGCGACTGCGCTATCAATAGATTGCGGTGTGACATCTTTTATATCCTTTGCCTCTTTTATAAATTCGACGAGGTGTGAAGGGAGACTTCCCGCGATGCCCTCTGTAACAAGTTGCTGCAAAGCATCTGCAGAGTACGTAGTCATACCACTGAGTGGCTGCGTACTTACTGCTGATGTCAGTCCGTGATGCTTTTTGAGAAGATACGAAAGCATAGGAGCATCTTCTTCCAGCCAGAGAATATGGAACGCAGGCCGCTTACTTTCGGGAGCCATTGTTTCTACCTCTGCTCGTACCCATGTTCCGATTGCTTGCAAAATCTCATCACTCTTCTTTAAGCCTTGGTCTATAGGACTTGTAAGTTTAAGCTCTGTCAAAATAGATTCAGCCTCTTTAAGGTCAGCAGCTCCTAGCAGGCGATCTCTATCGCTAGCTGTTAGAAGCAACTGTTGCAGCACACCGGTGCGCCCGGAGGCGTACGCGAAGTGTTGGCCGATAAGAGTCTGTAGAGTGCTCATTAAAAGAGAGTCTTGGAAATAGAGAGTTCATGTGCAGGACGTACAACATGTTCCATAAGGTGCTCGAAGGTGAAGTCCTGTTCTTCCTTTTCGGAAACAAACAGGAAACCTCCCGCGGCATCTGTAGGCTTTTCGATACGGAACTGTTCAGAAGGACAGATCTTTTTGAGAAGCTTGGCGTGCTTTGCACTTGGTCGGATGACACCCTTGGCCTTAATACTTTTTATACAGTGACGGAGCAGTGGTTCGATTTCTTTGTCATCGATTTTTGCAAGTTCGGCTGCTGCCTTTGCAAATGCTGCATCGAGCAGCTCTTTTTTCTTCGAAAGTACTGCGTTACGCTTTTGTGCCTGCGCATGCGTGTGCGCTTTTGCTGTAAGCTGATCTATTTTCTTCTGCTTGCTAATAGCGACCTCTTGTTTTTTCTTGGCGAGACTTCGTTCACTTTCCTCACGCATTTGCGTCAGGGATTGCTGATGCTGCGTACGCGACTGCGCAATGCGTTTGTCAGCTTCGGCGGTAATGGCAGCGAGAATGTCTTGTAAAGCCATGGGTAAAATGAGAATAGAGAATTAAATTATCCTACGAGGATTCCAGTCTTGAATGTGTTCAACATAAAGAAGGAGATAAGGAACCCAAGCAAAGCGTAGGTTTCTACAAGAGCGGCCATAGTAATAACACGACCTGTAAGCTTGTCGTCCTTTGCAAGCATGTGCATACCAGCACTACATACCTTAGCTTGGTATGGAGAAGAAGTAAGACATGTAAGAGCAACAGGAAGAGATGCTGCAAGAAGGATAATTCCCTGAGAAGCAGAGATAGCAACAACACCTGTGATCACTGGACCGTAGTTAAAGATGAAGAGCAAAGAAATAACCATTCCGTAGAGTCCCTGGGAACCAGGAAGCACCATGAGAGTGATTACTTTACCGGCAAGCTCTGGCTTTTCGGTAAGAAGACCAGCACCGGACTGACCTGTCATGGAAACACCCATGATAGAACCGATACAAGAAAGTCCAGTGGCGATTGCAGCACCAAGGAAGGCGAATGCAAGTCCCCATTGAATAGCTCCGGCGTTCGAGACAGCTGCAGCACCTGCTGGATCCTGAGCGAGGGCAGCGAATGGTGCAAGGGCACCTGCAGCTGCGAGAAGTTTGTAAGAAGTTTTCATTGGAAAACGTGGGAGAAAGATAAGAAAATTAAGACGAAGTTGAACGGCGGAACGGAGAGAACTCCTTTCCACCTCCCTCAAAGAACTGAGAGAAGAACTCAATAAACTGGAGACGACCAGAATGGATAAAGCTTCCAAGAGTATTGAGTGCAATAGAAACGGTGTGACCACCGAGGAAAATAATGACGATCACCGGAATGGCGAGCCATATCGGGAAGAGCTTTCCCATCTCCACAGCAACCTGATTAATGGCTGCAGCAATCGCACCAGTTACCAGTCCCAGCGCCAAGATACGCAGGTAACTAAGGCCATTGCTGATCATACCGATGACAAAGTTCATCGTGCCAATCAGTCCCATCAAAGGACGAACATACCATTTAGAGCCATATCCCTTACCCCATATCATTATCGCAATTGATCCATAGAGTACGTATTTGGCGATATCACCCAACCCTTCGGGGGCGACTACCAAAAAGATAATCGATCCAAGAAGAAGGTGTGCCGTAAAGTCCACCCAGAGTGCTTCAGCCTTTTTGCCGTGGATCCACTTGTGTTGACCTGCAAGAAACATTCCGAAGAACAGGTGTGTGACACCAAGTGCGAGGGAGAGGTTTTGCAGGAAGTCGATTCCAGATTGCTTTCCGAGGTTCCAAATCTGCCCTTTAAACATCAATCCTTCTGCTGTTTGCCTGCTAAACATTGCCGGCAATTGTTCTGGAGTAAGCCCAAACCAACCTCCGAATGGAATAGAGACAAGGAACGTCATAATTCCACCAAAAAACAGCAGCCACGGAAGCTTAGCTTCCTGGATAGATTTACGTGTTTTCAGGAGGTAGCTACCAAATATGATAGCAATGATTGCTCCGTACCCAGCATCTGTGAGACAGAGTGAGAAATAGAGAATAAAGAACGGAGAAAGTGCAGCTGTCGGATCCATTTCGTGACTCAGAGGCAAGCCATACAGTCCTGTTACACTCTCAAATGGAGCAACGAGCTTGTTGTTTTTAAGAAGAACTGGCGTTTCTTCTCCTTCGTCCGGTTTTACTTTGATCAGTGCTATCGCAGGATTCAATTTTTCGAGTTTCTTCTCCAGTTCTTGCATGCGACTGGCTGACATCCATCCAAGGAGAGTGATGGTAGATTCCGTAGAAGCCATAGATTCGCGCACTTCTTGTTTTTGATCCAACCAATGCATAAAGAGTTGTACCTTAAGAAGGTTTGGTAGCTCTACAGATAACTTTTTTCTTTTGAGTGCGTTGCGGCTCAGTGCCTCTGTAAGCTTTTTCTCTTCCATAATTGCCTCCTCGTAGCTTTGACCCGGAGTTGCATTTACATTGGGTAGTGCAGAGTTGGTCCAGCCGAGACCGGTGGCAATTTCTTCGAATGTGCGGAGGTCTTCTTTCCAGATAATTGCTACGAATGCCGTGTCGCCATCTGGCGTTTGCGATACTTTCTCCAAAACACTGCGCTTTGTAGATTGTGTCATAGAGTCGTGCAGTATTTTCTCGTTTTTTGATGGGAGAGTTCCAAAAATACGGATAGTGTTTTCGGATTCGTTGCTTTCTTGCAGGTTGGCATTCAAGTTTTTCCAGTGAGCAAGCTCTTCGCGCAAATCTGCAAGCTCCTGAATTCGACGAGTGGATTCGGTGTCCTCTTTTTCGAGTTGATGGAGAGCCGTAACAATTCCTTTTACGTCTGTGTGCTTCGCAGCGTGGACAGTCTCTTCCACTGCTACTTTTTTGTCACAAACCGCAAGGGTCTGTTTATCAGCAAAGTCTTTAAGTACTGTCGCCGCAAAGGCGACTTCGGCTTCTTTGTATTCCACCTCCGTGTGATCTACTTGCAACTTTTGCGCTGCGGCACGCACATCAATTACTCCTTCGTCATGCAGCATAGTAATAAGGTCTTCTCTCAGAGAGGAGTGAGCAATAATGCCGACTTTTTGCATCTGAACAATAACCATTTATTCTCCAAAGAGGGAACGAGGATCTTTTGCGATGTTTACAAGCTCTTTTACAGCTGAGGACTCACTCTTTTTACCCTGAGATTCAATGGTAGCTACTTCTGATTCTGCCTCTTTTGTAGCCGCGCTTAAAATCTTGGTGAGCTCTTTTTCACTGTGTTCCTTAAGTTCTGCCTTGGCTTTCCCCTTTAATTCTTCGGTTGCCTGTGCCTCTTTTTTGGCTATAGACTGCGTAACTTCTTCTTTTTCTACCTGCATAGCAGCGAGCTCTTTCTCACTACGCTCCTTTTCTCGTTTTTCGAGTTCTTGGATCTGTGTGAATGGAGAGGCCCCTGTTGTAGAATTTTGGGTTCCTTTGGTGGTTTGAGCTGGATTCATAGTATGACGGGTAAATCTCGCGGACTGTAGTGATAGAATACAGAAAAATCAAGACTCTAAGGGGTCAGATTGCTAACAAAATACTACTTTCGCTTCACACGGATGAAACCGGAGGTATCAATAGTCTTAATACCTTTGTCTTCTTTCTGAAGTTTATCCAAAAGGAGATTGATACCGATGGCATCTGAAGCCATATGGGAACACTGAATCATGTTTACGTGATGCTCTTTAGCAGCATCAAGCGTTTTTTCTGTAACGTGCATAGAGAGGATGGTTCCGACTCCTGCCTTGCTTTGTTCTATGAGCTGCTCTTCTGGGCCGTTTGTACCCCCGGTGAATTCTGTCGCAACTATCTTTCCTGGGCGACTGCTTGGACTACCGTTTACGATAATGGGTGGATTTCCTTTCTCTGCGTAAAGTTTATATTCCGGTATTTTCATCAGTGCATCCACAATTTCGCTCAAATCATCAAACTTCTTAGAGCAAATATACTTTTCCATAAATGCCCATACGAGGTTGTCGGTAATGGTGTGACAACAAAATGCGGGGAATCCCAGGAGTTCTGCGGCTCTCTCTGTACGAAAGAGGTTATCTGCGTGTATCGCTCTCCAGATTTTATCCATGCGAGGTTTTAGTTGTGCTTCGCTGTGATTAACTGGTACTCCTGCCTTTGCAAGAACATCAACTTGAAGAGGCATCACTTTTTCGAGGTCTGCCAGGGCTCGACCTTCCGGGTGGTGAATAAAGAGACAATCAATTTTCTGCCCCTTTTCTCGAAGGCGATCAGCCAAAAGTACTTCGGGAGTTTCGATATCAATACCAACCATCAATACTTTTACCTCTTCGGTACCTTTTCCATTGATAATGCGACAGTCTGTGTACGGGTTCCACGTTCGCTCTTCGTCAAAAATATCTTTCTTCCATCCCTTTGCGCTCTTCATTGCGTCTTTTTGCTTCTTGAAGTAGCGGTCAAAGTACTTCTTTTCGCGAACATCGGCTTGCATGCCGATTTCCACTGCACGTTTAAACATCTTCTGTAACTTCATAGCATTGATGATACAGAGTCTTTTATCCAATAACCACCTTTGCATCAGCAACTACCACACTATCTTCATGAACGAAGACAGGGTTCAAATCAATATCTTTGATTTGAGGACATTCGGTAACCAGTTGTGACACAGTCTCCAAAAGTTTTGCCACACTCTCTATATCCAGTCGCGCTTTGCCGCGCATACCAAGAAGAAGATCCCAGGAGATGAGATCCTGAAGCAGCCGGTAGGCTTCTTCCTGATCAATTGGTGCAATACGAAAGGCGGTGTCTTGTAGGAGTTCTGTATAGATACCACCCAGGCCTGCCATCACCAAATGTCCAAATGCTTTGTCGCGAACTGCCCCTACAATAAATTCATTTCCGGCATCCAGATACTTTTGAATCAAGATTCCGCGAATCTGCGCATCGGGGTGATGCTTTTTGGTATTTTCTTGTATCGCATTCCATGCATTAGATACATCGTCTTCATTCAGCAGATGCGCTTTTACGGCTCCAATATCTGTTTTATGTAAAATAGTGGGTGAGGAGATTTTGGCTATGACTGGGTATCCAATGTCCTCTGCGATCTTTATGGCCTCCTCCTCTGCGGTTGCCAGTTTTTGATCTGGCAAAGGAATGCCATACAGCTCAAAGAGCTTGCCTACTGCATCTTCGGGGATAAGCCCTGTGTACTCTTCCAGAAGCTCCGAAGCCGCAGCTGCCCGTACGTCATTTATTGCCTTGGGGTCGTAGTGAGGAGAGTGATCACTCTTTTGCAAAGCACCGAGAGCTGCAATGGCACGCTCTGGTGTTTCAAAAGAAGAGATGCCTGCTTTTTGTACCGTAAGCCTTGCATCATTTACATGTTCATCACCCATAAAGCTTGTGACAATCGGCATAGTTGAGTGTCTCTTCTGCCAGCTAATAATTGCTTTTGTAATATCTTCTACCGGTGTCATCACTTGTGGTGTTAGCAAGATAGCAACGCCATCAATATTCGGGTCATCCCCAACGGCCTCCAGTGCTGCTTCGTACCTTGAAAGGTCTGCATCACCTACGACGTCAATAGGATTACCGGTGCTTGCAGCATCCGGAAGTGCTTCTTTGAGTTTCTTTTCTATTTTCTCGTCTAAGCTTGGCATTTGAAGTTTCGCTTTCTCAGCTGCATCGGTTGCCAAAATACCCGGACCTCCGGCATTGGTAATTATTGCTATATTTGGCGAAGGCAAGAGAGGGGAAGTGCTGAGTACTTCTAACATATCGACAAACTCTTCCATTGTCTTTGCGCGTACTGCACCACTTTGTGCGCAGAGCGCATCGATTGCAGCTTCGCTTCCGGCTAGTGCCCCCGTGTGTGAGGCTGCAGCTTCAGAACCCTCCTTTGAAACTCCAGCTTTGAGGATGACAATCTTTTTTGTGGCTCCAACTTTAATACAGGTTTGCAAAAAACGTTTCCCGTCAGAAATACTCTCCAGATAAAACCCGACGACGCTTGTTTTACTGTCTTGTCCTGCGCGCTCAAGTAAATCACTTTCATCCATCACGGCCTTATTTCCGATACTGGCGATGAGTGAGTAGCCGATACCAATTTCCTGTGATGCATCCATGACGGCAACAGCCATCGCACCGGATTGACTGATAAGTGCTATGGAACCTTTGGGTGGAAGATGCGCTGCAAACGAAGCGTTCATCTTAAAGCTCGGTCGTAAGATGCCGAGGCAGTTAGGTCCGATCAGATTTATATCATGTTCTTGTGCGATGGTTTTGATTTGTTCCTCAAGATCTTTTCCTTCTTCTGTGCCGGTTTCTGCAAACCCTGCACTGATGATGATGACATTCTCAATCTTTTTCTCTGCGCACTCCTCAAGGACTGCAGGGACAATCTTTGCAGGGACTACAATGACTGCAAGTTCGATAGGCTCATCCACTTCTTTTACCGATTTGTAGGTTTTCTTGCCTAAGACTTCTTCATGCTTTGGATTGATAGGGAAGAGGTCTCCGCCGTACCCCTCATCAATCAGATTTTTTAGAACATCATGCCCCACCTTGCCTTCTGTAGGGCTGGCACCGATAACTGCTATAGATTTTGGTTCAAAGAGGCTCATTTCCTTCTATTTTACTTGAATTTCGCTGTTTTCTCAATTCAAGGGAAACCGCTACAATGCTACGCACATGCCTTCCCTCCACATCATCTACGCCTCAACCAGCGGCAACACGCAACATGTCGTGGATACGCTCATAGAGCATTTGGCACAGTCACATAAGGAGATGGAGGTTACAGCTCAGCGTGCAGAAGAGGCGCAGCCGGAAGATCTGACCAAGAGTGATGTACTAGTGCTTGCATCTGGAACATGGAACTATGATGGAGTTGAGGGGTATCTGAATATGCACATGAGGGAACTTTTGGAAAAGAGAGCAAAGGACACCGATCTTGCTGGTTGCCCTATTGCATTTATCAGCCTTGGAGATGACAGGTACTACTACACAGGCAGAGCAACCGAGCGCTTTATGCAGTTTGCAATGGAGCACAATGGAAAGTCGTGTTGCATGCCACTCATCATCATCAACGATCCGTACGGACAGGAGGAGAAGGTGACAACGTGGTGTGATAAATTAATGGAGTGTTTTACTTCTTCTGAATAGTCAATAGTCAATAGTCATTAGTCATTAGTCATTAG
>DJKT01000021.1:0-30316 GCA_002436205.1 Candidatus Peribacter sp. UBA6535 | reverse complement strand
TCATTAGTCATTAGTCATTAGTCAATAGTATGAATCGAATCTCATTGAAAGTAACGGGTGCTCAAGGTCAGGGAATTAATTCCGTGGGGGAGATGGTGGCGAAGGGTCTTAAGCGAGCGGGGCACCATGTGTTTGGGTATCGCGAATACATGTCCGTGATTAAAGGGGGGCACAGTAGTTATCAGTTGGACATAGCAGACAGTCACATTACGAGCACAGAAGCCGCAGTGAATATTCTTGTGTGTCTCAACTACAAAGGATTGCAGGTCGACCTCGATTCGTTAAAAGAGGGCGGGGTGCTGCTGCACCTTATTCCTGACTGGAAGTTTGGTGAAGATGAACAAAAGATCATTGATGAAAGAAAGATCGAGGTGCTTTACTTGCCGATGGAAAATATCTTAAAGCAGTTTGCCTCTCGTCCGATTGTTGGAAACGTTCTTGTCACCTCTGTGGTGTGGGGACTGCTTGGCAGAGATCACAAAAATCTCAAAGAGATGGTTAAAGAACAGTTTGGTCATAAGGGAGAGAAGATTCTCGAAATGAACTATCGGTTTATTGATGAAGGAAAGAAATTTAAAGATGATGCAGCGGGTAGTATCGAAGTTGCACTACCAAAAGCTGATGCTTCTCGTAAAGATGATCTTCTCGTTACTGGAAGCCATGCTATGGGAATGGGAATGATCCATGCTGGATGTCGCATGTATTGTGGATACCCAATGACACCAAGTTCGCCACTGCTTAAGTACATGGCAGACACACAAGAGGAGACTGGCATTGTTATTAAACAAGCAGAGGATGAAATTACGGCGATGCAAATGGTGTCGGGAGCTGCGCACATGGGGACGAGGGCTGCGACTGCAACGTCCGGCGGAGGGTATGACTTGATGAGCGAAACACTTTCACTCAATGGTATAACCGAAAACCCATCTGTGATGGTGCTTGCCCAGAGGCAGGGGCCTGCTACGGGACTTCCAACCTGGAGTGGGCAGGGGGATATGCTCCTTTCGGTCTTTGGGTCTCATGGAGAGTATCCAAGGCTTGTGATGGCTGTGAGCGACAGCCAAGACAGTTTTGATTTGATGCCGGAAGCGTTTAATTACGCAGAGGAATATCAGCTTCCTGTAACGGTTCTTACGGACAAAAACACTGCAGAGGATCTGTTTATGCAGCCACCGTATGATCTTAAAAAAGCTGAGCTTCGTAGAGGGAAACTGATCACCGATCAAAAAGAATTAGACAAGTTAAAGAGTACAGACCGCTACGATCCAAATGCGCAGGGCGGAGTATCTCCGCGTTGGCTACCCGGAGCCAAAGCTGCAACCTATTGTTTGCAGGGAGATGAGCATGACAGTGAAGGTAATGTTGATGAGGGTGGAGAGAATGCCACTATGCAGATGGATAAGAGGATGAAAAAGATGGATACGATGAAAGCAGCACTTCCGGAGCCGGAACTCATAGGATCTAAGAATCCTGACACATTAATTGTGAGTTGGGGAAGCAACAAGGGTCCGATCCTCGATGTAATGGATGAGCTTGGTGATACTGTTGCGTATCTTCACTACACGTATCTCTGGCCACTGAAGACTGAAAAACTCGAAGAGATAGCAGCCAAGGCAAAGAAGACAATATTCATTGAAGCGACCAAGCAAGGACAACTTTCTAAGCTCATTAAGATGGAGTGCGGAATTGATTTTGATGAGCAGATATTAAAATATGACGGACGACCATTCTTTTACGACGAACTTCTTTCCCGCCTCTCATGAGTATTCCTTTAGACCTCAACGTGCATGACTATTACAATCCCACGGAGTGTACGTGGTGTGATGGTTGTGGAGACTACGGCATCATGGCGGCGGCAAAGCGTGCTCTCGTAGAACTTGGGATTGCTCCGCACGAGGTACTGCTCTGTTTTGATATTGGTTGCCACGGAAACGCATCCGATAAGATGCTTGGGTACAGAGTGCATGGGCTTCATGGTCGCGTGCTTCCGTTTGCTGCCGGTGCCAAGCTTGCGAACCCTAATCTTCCGGTGATTGCGTTTGGTGGAGATGGTGCGAGTTTCTCCGAAGGAGTAAACCATTTGGTGCATTCGTTCCGTAGCCACTATCCCGTCACATTTGTTCTGCATAACAACGCAAACTATGGACTCACTACAGGGCAGGCAAGTGCACTGACATGGCAGAAGCAACCGATGAACACTTCTCCTCTTGGTATCCCCGAAGATACCTTCCGCCCGATGGAGTTTGTTTTTGCCATGCACCCAACATTTGTTGCTAGGGCTTGGAGTGGTGACATTCCACAGATGACACGGGTGCTCAAAGCTGCCATCCAGCATCGCGGTTTTGCCTTTGTCGATATCCTTCAGGCATGTCCAACCTACAACAAATTTGCTACGCACGATTGGCTACTGGAAAACTGCTACGATGCAAACGACAATGCTCATGACATTTCCGATATTGACGCTGCATACAAGATTGCGTGCGATACATCCAAAGGAGTCTCTTGCGGTATTTTGTACCAAACCGAAGACGTCCCGCATTTTTATGAAAGACTTGAGCCGAGGAAGGGGAAGAAAACCACTGCAGTCGATGAAGTCGCGATTACGGATGTGTCGAAGTTGATGGGGGAGTTTGTGTAGTCTTTTTGATGATCGCCCTCACAAACCCAACTCCAACAATGATTGGGTGCTTTATTACAAAACTAAATACCTGCCCACTTCCTTTACTACTTGCACCTTTCCCATGCTTCATGCGGTTTAAGAACTTCTCGATCATATCGTGCACAGACCTGTTGCGGGATTTGATAGCAATCTTCTTGAGTGGCCCATGGAGAGATTTGATCAGTTGTTCAAAGACAGTTAATCGATCATATAATCCTTCTCCGGATTCATTATTCTTAGCACTTGCAGCTTCGCCGTGTACACGGAACGCGCCGTGTGACACCGCTTCGTAATACCAGTCGGTGCGTTGCAAGCAGCGCAGCCAGTACTCGACATCCAGGAATTGTGGCATCTTCTCATTAAATGGCCCTACTTCTTCCATCAGTTGCCTACGCAGGACAACAAACGGTGGTTCGCCAATGATGTTCGGGTGCATGTTGCGCTTGAGCCACCACTCTAAAATCTCTTTTCCCTTGTGTACTCCGGGGGTGATTTCTTTCTGCACTTTTTTGACTAGCTCGTAGCCTTCTATGGTCCACAGCTCTTCGTCGTATTGATACTTGTGATGCATAGAGATGAGGCCAACTTCTTTATGCTCAGAAAAGATCTTGAGTGCTGTCTCTAGGTAATCGGGCTCCCAGAGGTCATCTTGAAACAGGCAGGCAATGACATTGGCAGAGGATTTGGCGTAACACTCGTTCCAGTTGCCGCCGATCCCAAGGCATTTCTTGTTTCTGTGATACTGAAATCGTTCATCAACCAGATAGTCCATCACTAAGGCGTGGGTATCTGTATCCGTTGGTTCATCGCAAATAATGCACTCCCAGTCGGTTTCCGACTGTGCCTTCAAACTCTCCAGCGTCTCAGAAAGATGCTGGGCATTTGGCTTGTAGGTGGGGACAAGGACGGATACTTTGGACATGATCTATACTACCCTACATGAGAATCGATATCCTTACACTTCATCCGGCAATGTTCCAGGGGCCTATCTCTGAGAGTATCTTGGGACGTGCTCGGGAGGCAGATCTCCTCGAGATCCATACGCACGATCTCCGCAGCTGGGGTATTGGTAATTATAATCAAGTGGATGATGAGCCGTATGGGGGAGGAGCGGGGATGGTTTTGAGAATCGATGTTGTTGTTCCGGCAATTGAAGAGATTGCCAAGATGGATGAGCGAAAGCCACATCGCATTTATCTCTCTGCACGAGGAGAAACACTGAAACAAGAGAAGGTGGAATCTATCGCTCAAGATCATGATCGACTACTGCTTCTTTGTGGACATTACGAAGGGATCGATCAGAGAATCGTCGAAGGAGGATGGATCGATGAAGAAATTTCTATTGGAGATTATGTGCTTACCGGAGGAGAGCTGCCTGCAATGGTACTTATTGATGCTGTTGCACGGCATATCCCCGGTGTACTTGGTAAAGAGGAGAGTGCGCAGGAGGAGAGTTTCTCAGCGGCACTTGATCGTAAAAAAGAATACCCACACTACACGCGTCCCGATGAATACGAGGGGCACAAAGTTCCGGATGTTCTTCTGTCTGGACATCATGCGGAGATAGAGAAGTGGCGGAAGAATCAATGTTCGTAATATGTTTAAAGCTCTCATTAATGAACTGGCAGAAAAAGAGTCAGTTCAATTTTATGTACGTGCCCGTCCGGGAATGCCTGTAACCAAAGCGGTTTCTTTGATGGATGATGAGAGTATCAAAATTGATATTGCCGCAGTGGCCGAGGGTGGAAAGGCGAATGCGGAGTTGATTACGTATCTATCAAAAGAATTTTCTGTAGGAAAAGATCAGATCAAGATTGTTTCGGGGGCGACGGCGAGACATAAGCTTATAAGGATTCTTCAATCTCTCCCCTAAGATCCGCATACTGCGGAAGGCCAACCGCCTTCCTTCCGTTTAAGAAGAATGTGGGAACCAGTGTGACATCCAAAGAACGAGCTAAGGACTTCTGCCTCTCTATAGTTTTTTGCGTATCCGGGCTATCAAGACACTGAGTAAAGAGGTTCAGATCAAGATCCAGTGTGGCGGCTTCATTCATCAGCGTTGCACGGTCTTTGGCACCGAGTGTAAACAGCAGTTCATGCATCGGGATCCCTTTGCCTTGGGTAGCTGCACACAAAAGTCCCAGTGCTGCTCTTTCGCTGTGT
The DNA here is from genome assembly GCA_002436205.1 of Candidatus Peribacter sp. UBA6535. Lineage (GTDB taxonomy): Bacteria > Patescibacteriota > Gracilibacteria > Peribacterales > Peribacteraceae > UBA2170. The sequence goes on along the minus strand of DJKT01000021.1, from coordinate 25,494 downwards.
GTGTATTTACGCAGTGGCAAGATTCCTATTTGCAGTTGTAGTTTTCCTTGGTCAATAAAGTCTTCGTGCAGTCTCGGGAAATGTTCACGGTAAAAATCTTTGCAGTAGCGGCAGTGGTGCTCGGTAAACATCAGCAGTACTACTGGTGCATCACGGTCACCAATCTCTATGATTCCTGAGGGAAGTAGTCTCTCGACGATTGTGAGTTTTTCATCTTCCGTAGTTTCAGTATCAATAGCTTCACTCTGTTCCTCTTGCGATGGAATTTCTTGTTCAACTTTTGTAGGCACGCAAGCGCTCAAGCTCAGCAGCGCGATCAGCAAAACAAAGCGTTTCATATCTAGACTGTAGCGGATTTTTCTACTGGCAGATAGCGCCACCATCAGTTTCTACGCATGCAGTACTGCAGAAGAGAAATCGTGCTTTACCCGAAGATTCAAAGCAGCGCATAACTTGAGGTTGGCTGCAGTCGCAAATGGGCTCTTCCAGATGAGTACATTTACCACTTTTGCCACAGTAGGTAGTTGGGAGTGGACAATCACTATTGGTTTTACACCGTGGAAGTGATTGTGCCGGTGGGGGCGTCTGTTGCACGTGAAGGTTGGGCCCATTGATTACGACGGTTGTTGCTTGCGTAGGTCCAAGAGACTCTCCCAGCATAAGTATGGCAATAAGTCCGCCAAAGAATCCAATGGGGAGAAGCGCTCTAATGGTGGATTGTCCAAGCATGTGACGGAATTATATCGTATACTACACTTCTATGCAGCGAGTGAACATTCTCGGCGTACCCGTTGATCCTGTAACGCAGGACGAAGCCGTTATGCGTATTTCACAAATGCTGACAGAAGGTGGAAAGCGACACATCATGACTCCGAACAATGAAATGATCGTTGCGGCACAAAAGGACTCTACATTTAAGTCACTCTTACAATCATCAGATTTAAATATTCCGGATTCGACGGGTCTACTGTGGGCGGCAAAGCGCACGGGGCAGGTTTTGCCGGAGCGCGTGACGGGTGTGGATACGGTGGAGCGTATTTTGCAGTCACTTTCTTCTGAGCATCCGGTGTTTTTCTTGGGAGGACAAGGAGGAGTTGGAGAGAGGGCGGCAGAAAAACTCGAAGCACTAAATCCGAAACTCGAAATTACAACATTTGAGGGGACGCCTTCGGAGGAAGATGCTGCGGAGATCATCAAAAGAATTAATGATAGTGGTGCACATCTTTTACTTGTTGCGTACGGAGCTCCAAAGCAAGATCTCTGGATCAATCAGCATGTTATGCAGCTCACATCAGTGCGCGTTGCGATGGGAGTGGGTGGAACATTCGATTTTTTGTCAGGTTCTATTAAGCGTGCACCCAAGTGGATGCGATCTTTGGGACTTGAATGGTTGTGGCGACTTATAGTCCAGCCTTCTCGCATTGGAAGAATCTACACTGCGGTTATTCGGTTTCCGCTTCTGGTTCTTCGAGGATAGGTTCGGTGTGGAGCTTTTCGATGTGAGAGACGTACCATTCCTTTTCTCCCATCTTCAGAATAATCAGCTTCGGGCCTTCTTTTGTTTCTGCCATATAATGCCGCTCGGTTTCTTCTTCTCGCAGCACCTCGATTTTCCCAATTTCTTCATCCGGAAGTAAGATATAGATGGCAATATCTGGTTTTTCTGTAAGCGCTGCTCCAAGGTTCATTGTTGCTCTACCTATTCCTGCAGCCATCCCGACAATAATCATACTTGCCAAAAGTCCCCACCCAACGGTGTGGAGAAAGTTGCCTCTGGATATGCGGTGGATCTCCATAGAGAGAAATGAAGTATACCAAATGTGGATTCTCTGCGAAAGCTGTGGTACTTTTTGTTTATGGGAACATTAATTGCGGTTCGGCATGGGCAATCACAGTGGAATTTGGAAAATAGATTCACGGGATGGACAGACGTGCCGCTTACAGAGCGAGGAAAGAACGATGCTGCATTGTGTGGAGAATCGCTAAAGGATTTTACTTTTGACATCGCATTTACTTCGAAGCTTGAGAGAGCAACTGATACATTGGATATTATCCTGAGCACATTAGGGCAGACCCCTCCAGTTACCGGAGACGCAGCTCTCAACGAACGGAATTACGGAGATTTGCAGGGCTTAAATAAGGCAGAAACTGCAGCAAAACATGGGGAAGAGCAGGTGCAGCTTTGGAGACGTAGCTTTTCTACAAGGCCACCGAATGGAGAGAGTATGGAAGATTGTGAGAAGCGAACATGGCCGTATTTTGTACAAAACATTCTGCCGCATCTTCAAGAAGGCAAAACAGTATTGGTTGTGGCTCATGGGAATAGCTTACGACCTATCGTGAAAAATCTTGAGAACCTGACACCAGAGGTTACCGCGAAGCTAGAAATAGGTCTTTGCACCCCTTATATTTACAAATTTGATGGAGAAAATATGGTAGAACATGAAATTGTGCATGTAGAGGGCATTGTGACAAAAGGAGCTTCTATTAAGGATGCAAAGGTTGAGGACGGGAGGGTGTAATTGAGTTTTTTCGTGCATTATCTGAGGTTTACGTTACGCTATGCCCGATTTGAACGATATTACCTACAGATCCGAAGGCTTTTACGACGAGATCGCAGCAAGCGACCAGACGCATGTGCATCTGATCATGATTGCGACGAAGCCTGATATCATCAAGCAGATTCCTCTGTACAGAGAGCTCAAAAGTCGAGGTCATCTGGTGATTCTCGGGCACACTGGTCAGCACTACGATGAGAACCTGAGTGGCGGAATGCTTAAGGAGTTTGGTGCTGAGCCGGACTTTAACCTCAATGTTCGCGGAGCTGCGTTCGAAGTCGTATCGCAAATCATTGGTCGACTTGGGTTTGTAATTTCTGAGTTGAAAGAGAAAGGTAAGATCGTCATTCCGTATGTGCATGGGGATACCACGACTGCCATGGCTGCGAGTAATGCAGGATGGTGCCACAAATTTGCGGCAGTGCATGTGGAGGCAGGGATACGGACGTTGACGCCGAAATACTCGGATACTCGAATACTCAAACAATCAAATATTGCTGCTTGGCATGCGTATCTTCAGGACAAGAATAACTGGGAACGCGGATCGCAAGAACCATTCCCAGAGCAGTTTAATACGCGCTGCTCGGAGGCTGCGACTGGAGTGCACTTGGCTCCCGTGGAACTCGATCGTGAGTTTATGTTGAGTGAAGGGTTCTGTGACGATCGTATCTTTGTTGTTGGAAACACTGTCGCTGATGCAACTCTTGAGGCGATGGAACGTGCGGAGTCTTCGACAGTCTTTGAGCGTCACCCAGAACTCGAAGGCGGTGACTTCGTACGATTCTGTATTCATCGAGGAGAAAACTGCACAAACGAGAAACGATTCCGTGCGATTTATGATGCGATGAAGATGTGTATCGAAGAAGGGAAGAAAGTACTGCTCATCTCTTTGCACAAGACAGAGCAAGCTCTCGAAAACTTTGGGCTCAAAGCAGAAGTTGAGGCGATGGCAAAAGAGCACGACAACTTTGTCTACTCGCCGGTTTGGGCAGAGTATGTAGATGTGATTGCAGCGATGGGTAGAGCAGCAGTCTGTGCAACGGACTCAGGAAGTATGCAGGAAGAAATGAATGTGATGGGGATTCCGTGTGTCACATTGCGTTTTGGATCCGATCGACCAGAGTCTGCGATTAACGGAGGGAATCTGATAGCACCTCCGGTGGATGCCGCGCTTATCAAGCAGATGATTGACTATGCATGGAATAATGAGGATATGAAGAACGCTCCGAAGATCTACGGAGAGCAGGTTTCCAAAAAATGCATTGATGCAGTGGAGAAGGTACTTGCAGAAGGAGAAGTGTTTCGGGCGGAAGAGGAGAGGATTGGGCTTTAGGAGAATGGATTTCTTCCATGACGTAGAAGATTCCATATTCGTCCTGTAACCGTTTCTTCATTTTCAAGGATCGCTGCTTCTTTTTCTAGCTTATCCATGAATCTTAGGAATTCTTGTTTACTTTGAATTCGCCTGATCTCCTCTTCGTATTTTAGAAACACACGATAGAGACGTACCATTGTTTTTTCACTTCCTTCAAACCAAATAATCATCTGTTCAAAGAGAGCGTCGTATGGATCTCTGCCATTTAGAGTTTCCCGCCATTTTGCAGCAAATTCTTCATCCGTGAACTCTACAGGTTCATCTTCAATCTCTATAATGTACGACTCTGCTACTTGGCTCATGTTAAGCATACTACGCTTCCTGTACACTCATATCAATGTTACAAACCCTCCGCCAACGCCTGACTCTCGTGCTCCTCGCAGCACTTCCGTTGCATGCACTTCTCGTGACGGTGGGCACGAAGGTGATTGCGGGACCGGGGAATGCACCAATGACTGGTCTCGCTCTGTGGAAGGAGGCGTTGTTACTTGTGATTTTAGGGATTGCGGTTGTGGAAATGTTGAGTTCGTTCTGTAGAGACGCGCCATGGCGCGTCTCTACGGAGGTAGATGTGATAGACGTATTGATTATTTCTCTTGTGGCACTCTCAGCTATTTTGTTTTTCTACCAGCTACCAGCTACCAGCTACCAGCTACTACTTGGATTCAAATATGATTTCATTCCTCTTGTTGCCCTCCTCGTCCTTCGTCGAGTTGAGTGGTCCAAGGCATTCAAATATCAATTAATGAATATATTGATAGCTGTAGGAGGGATTATTGCTCTCTACGGCATTGCTACACTGTTTGCTCCTCAGAGTTTCTTCTCTTGGCTTGGCTACGGAGACTTGCATTCACTCTATAGACCCACCGGTCCACTTGCTGCATTCCAGCAGATAGGTGGAACGGGTATTCGCAGAATTCAATCAACAATGAGTGGGCCGAATCAGCTAGGGCTTTGGTTACTTATACCACTCAGCATTGCTCTAATACGTAAGAAGTCTGTCGGAGTATTTATTGTGTTTGCAATGTTCCTGACACTATCCCGTAGTGCACTACTTGCTGCAGGTGTGATGGTGGCAGTGGTTCTTTGGAAGCAGCTTCCCAGAAAGAAGTTTCTTCAATTTGTAGGAGCACTCTTCTGTCTTTCTTTTGTATTTTCGATTGTGGCATATTTCTTTGCAGCAGACATCGTTATTCGTACGGCATCTACCAGTGATCATATTAGTAGGCCACTACAGGCAATTCGATTGATCGCCGAACGTCCACTCGGATACGGTTTGGGTACAGCGGGCCCTGCAAGTAATCGCGTCAGTGATACGTGTGTGTACTTAGAAGAAGGGGATGATCCTTCGTGGGCGCAGGCTCATCAAGACTTGTGTGTGTTTGTTGGGGAGACCCAAGTGCAACCAGAAGATCGTGAGTGCAGTTGTCCGTTTTTACCGGAAAACTGGTATCTGCAAATGGGAGTGGAAATGGGAGTACTCGGGCTTGCTCTATTTGCAATGCTTGTGATTGTTATCCTTCGACGACTCGGAAAATCACCATTTGTATTCCTAGTATTCCTTGGTATATCGATAGCGGCTCTCTTCCTTCATGCGTGGGAAGACAGTGCGGTGGCGTATACGGTATGGGTATTATTGGGGCTATTTATTCCTCCAAGGTAGCCAAGATTTCTTCTTTGGTTTTACTCCTTTTGCTTTTGCAGCTTTTGCAGCAGCGATACTTTTTGCAAGCTTTTCCTTCGATAGCTCCTGTAGGACTTCTCCTTTCTCCTTATCACCTCCAACTCTTGCTCGAACATTTTTGGCAGCAGCAGTTGAACTATCACTCGCTCTAGGTTCTGACTCTTCGGGTACAGTTTCTCCGGTAGTTACTTCAGATGGAGTAACAGCAGGTCCATCATTAAGAATGGCTAACACTTCATCCTCATCGAGTTTTGGTAGTGGTTGGGTATCCGAGGTAGCGGTAGTAGGGGCTGGCTTCCTTCTCCTCCTCCTCCTCCTCCCTTTCTGTGCTGGTGCTGGCTGTTCAAGAAGTGCAAGTGCACATGCGAGAGATTCACTGTAGCGCTTAAGACATGAAGTAACTTCTGCATCGTGGGTAATGGGGATGGTTGCCGATTGCCTTTCTCGTTCGGCATCTATTTTGCTTTTTATATTTGGCAGCTTTGCTAGAGCATTTGGTAAATGTTTTGATCTCGTACATATCCCCTTCAACGCATCGCGTGTAGCTTTTATCTCCTCTGCAATGTCTGCAGCCTCTTCTTGTTTCTCTAAAAGGCTTTTTATAGTAGTACCTATATCTCCAGAATATTGCCCTTGCACTTTCCGACACCAATCGAGCAATGTCTTTGTATCTGTTGTGTCTGCAGGGTATGCGGCGAGTAACTTTGAAATCATAGTCTATTGTTTTACTCCTACCTCAGTTTCCTTGTCAAGAACTCGCCTTCGTTAAGCCAAACCATTACACTCCTTTCATGGATCACAGTAAGTCCATTATCGTACTCGATTTCGGGGGACAGTATGCGCACCTTATTGCCCGTAGAGTGCGCCAGTGTGGTGTGTACAGTGAAATTAAGGATGCAGATACTTCTGCGCAGGAGCTTAAAAATGCTGCCGGAATCATCCTCTCCGGAGGGCCGCAGAGTGTGTATGACCCCAATAGTCCTCAGGGAGATCCTGCGATATTTGATCTGGGTATTCCAGTCCTTGGAATCTGCTACGGACTTCAGTGGATGGCGAAGGCGCTTGGTGGTGAGGTAGCGCAAGGGGAGGTGAAAGAATACGGTAAGGCGAAACTCGAAATGCGAAACTCGAAATGCGAAATTACATCAGGCCTTCCAGAGGAATTTACTGTGTGGATGAGTCATGGAGATGAGGCAAAAGTTTTACCGGAGGGGTTTGAACAAATTGGTACGTCCGATGATTGCAGTAATGCGTTTATCGCTAATACATCAAGCAATGTGTATGGGGTGCAGTTTCATCCGGAAGTTGTGCACACACAGCATGGTCAGGAGATTATCGAAAACTTTGTGAAGCTTTGTGACGCTACTCCGTGGAGTATCAAAAGTTATACCGATCACGTGAGTGAATACGTAAAACAAGAAGTAGGTGACAGGAAAGTGTTCATCTTGGTTTCTGGAGGAGTGGATTCTACTGTTGCGTTTGTATTACTCAATACAGTTCTCGGACCGGATCGCGTACAGGGGTTATATATCGATACGGGTATGATGCGAAAAGATGAATCCAAAGAAATTGATACAGCATTTACAAAGCTCGGTATCAAAAATCTTCGCATCGAAGATGCATCAGAATACTTTATTAAAAAACTGGCTCAAGTGTATGAGCCCGAAGAGAAGCGGTGGATCATTGGGGATGCGTTTTTGTCTATACAGAAACGTGTTAGCGAAGAGATGGATCTTAAAATGGAAGATGGATGGATGCTTGGACAGGGAACTATTTACCCGGATACTATCGAAACTGGAGAGACGAAGAACGCCGATAAAATTAAGACACATCACAATCGTATTGAGGAGATTCAAAAAATGATGGAAGAGGGTTTGGTGGTAGAGCCACTGCGCGAACTGTATAAAGATGAAGTGCGTGCTCTTGGAGAAGAGTTGGGACTGCCGCATGATCTTGTGTGGAGACATCCATTTCCGGGGCCGGGCTTGGGTGTGAGGATTCTTTGTGCGAAAGAGAAATCCGAAACTCGAAATCCGAAACTCGAAATAGGTGTTGATTATGCAGCGTTGCCGATCAAATCAGTTGGTGTACAGGGAGACGGCCGTAGCTACCGCCATGCAGTTGCGCTCTTTAACGATCAGAAGTTTGCCAACGAAGAGTGTTGGAATTTGGCAACATCAATCCCAAATCAATCTGCAGATTTCAATCGCGTACTCATGTGTACATCACACGAGAGCCCGCCGGATTTTGTATTCAGTCCCGGATATATTACAAAAGAGCGTGCAGAGGTGCTACGCGCAGCAGATGCCATCGTGAATGAGGAGATGCGCAACGCAGGCCTCTACGAAACGATATGGCAGTTCCCTGTAGTACTTCTGCCATTTGGAACAAGTGAAGGGGGACTATCTGTCGTGCTTCGACCGGTAGAATCACAAGAGGCGATGACCGCGAGTGCTGTTGATCTTCCGAAAGAAACAGTTTCTGTGATGACTGAGCGCTTACTTTCGCTTGACCGCATCGACAGCGTATTTCAAGATCTTACCCACAAGCCACCGGGGACGATTGAGTGGGAATAGGGCTGAGTCGTATTTATTGAACAAATTATTTGCTCAATAAGAAGTCAAGATCAAGTGCGTAACACTAGGTCTTTCCGCTCGTTTCTATGTTAGAATTGGGCATCTTCTTTATTATTACTGATGGACACTCCAGATATTGATATTCAGCAAAAGGTTCTCCCAGAGTACGTACGCCGTGCTCAGGAGGGTTGTACGGAGTCTTTTAGTAAGATCTACGATATGTATTTCTTGCAGGTGTATCGCTACACAGCGTTCCGTGTGCCAAATGAAGTAGCTGAGGACTTGGTGGCAGATATCTTCGTAAAAGCATGGGAGAAGCTGCATACGTACCAAGAACGTAAGAATGTCCCCTTTGCCGCATGGCTGTTTCGGATTGCCCGTCACAAGGTTATCGACTCCTATAGAACGCATCGAGGCTTTGATGAGGTGCCGGAAGAATTGGCCGATAGTGACCTCTTCAACCGTGCAGATACAAAGATCGGACGCGATGAAATGCTTCAAATGGTGAACGCTTCAATGGAAAAGCTACCTTCTCGCTACAAGGAAGTATTGTTGCTTTCGTACATGGCAGACCTTCCACACAGTGAAATTGCGCGCGTATTGCATATAACAGAGGGTGCAGTACGTATCTTGAAGCACAGAGCATTGAAGAAATTGGAGGTAGCCCTCCCAGAAAATATTCGTGAATATCGTGCTGTTTATGCTGTTTAATGTGTAACAGAAGCCAAAATCTATCGTTATAACTATTACATGACTCCCGATAAACTTCTCACAGGCCTCAGCAAAAAAATGCGTCCAAATGCGCATACTAAGCTTAAAATTAAGAAGTCTCTGCAGTCGAGAATTACAACAGATAGTCCGTTGCTTACAGAATTACAGTCTGCGGTAGTTCCAAAGCGTACATTGCAGAAAACTATTTGGAGTCGCATATCTTCTCAGATTGAGCTTCCTCAGGCAGATGCATTTACTCGTATCAAGATTGCCTTTCAGCCATCTTCGGAACTTAAAGAGCAAATCAAGGCACGCGTTCTTGCAAGCCTTGAACCCGTACAGCAGATTGTCTACTGGCCACTGACTGCCAAGTGGACTGCTGCGTTTGCCCTCTTTGGAATCTTGGTTCGTATCAGTCCGATGCTCTTTATTGCATCGCCAACTGTTGCGGATTCGGAAGCTCTACTTCTTCCTACTCGTGGTAATGTTTATGTTTCCATTGAAGGAATGCAGGTAGAGGTCGATCGGCAAATGGTGCTTCGACCCGGTATGATGATTCAGACTGGTGATGGTGAGGTCACGTTTGTTCTTAATGATGATGGCGCAGCACGACTTGCTCCTTACACAACAGTAACTATCAATGATGTATCTGACAGACTAGAAGCTGCATCGGAAATACTTCCAAGTATCACACTGCATGATGGTAAGCTTTGGATGTATGGAATTACACCGAAGCCAACGCGTCAGCTGGCTGTAAAGACGCGTAATGGTTTGGTTGCGATTAATGAAGGAAGTGCTTCCATTGCTGTTGGTGATGACGTTGAAGTAGAAGTATACGATCGTAGTGCTACTATTTTCCGTAATGCAGAGCCAACATTCCTTACATCTGGTGAACGTGTTCGCCTCTCAAATGATAGTGTTCTTCTCGTAAAGAAAATTCCAGCGAAGTGGTTTCAGTACACTTGGGCAGACCAAAACTTACAGCGTGATGCTGTGCACCGCCATGACATAGCACAAATGCAGCATGAACGTCGCATTGCCAATGCAGGTATTTTGCCTACCTCACGTTTCTATGCAGTGAAGAGGTTTGCAGAACTCATGGATGTATGGCTTACATTCGATCAAGAAGCACGGGTACAAAAGCAATTGGAAGTAGCCGAAACCAGACTGAATGAAGCAGCTGCCCTTATCTATAACGGAGACGAGGCAGACACAGCCCTTGCTGAATATCGCGATACATTGCAGGCCATTGCCGAAGGTGAGCACAACGGTAGCTTGGTGGAGTTCTTGGTACAGCGTGCAGTAGCTGGAAGTACAGCGCAGATGGCTGCAGCACTTCCGGGTGACGAAGCGTATGTTATTAAGAAGACTGTACTGGAAGCCAGTGCAGATCTCTCCAATGGAATAGCTCGAGAAGAAGACGCGAAAGGTACACTGCTTCTTGATGGACTTGCCGTTATGGTAAAAGCAGCTGATGAAGGACGCACGGATATGGTACGAGCAGCATGGTCTGATTTGAGTCCGTATCTCCTTACACTTGAAAGCCAAGAGTTGGCATTGAGCCCTTCTATGCATAAAGAAGCACAGACACTGCTTTCATTCCTTGCGACATCGTTGCATGTTGCCAGCAATCGCGGTGCAGTAATAGATCCAGAACTTTTGGATGACATCGCAGTGTATCTACCGGCACCAAGAGATACTTCTGTAGTAGTACTCTCCGAAGAAGAGGTGATGTATATTGTTATGACTATCAAAGAGAAGATCTTTGTCTACGATATGACGAAATCTCGCATCAACCAATTTATTGCAGAGATCAGAGCAATCGATGGTCATCCAGATGCCGGTCGCATTCTTCGTCGCTTAGCATTGGCGCTTCCTGAGGGACCGGAGAATTTCCCACAGAGAGTCTATAAAGAGATCGTAAAACTACGTTGGGAGAATGCTGCAGGAGAAGTCATTTAATTAGTGGATAGTGAGTAGAGGATAGTGAATAATGCAGGTATGTACTCTATTGCAGAGCTCAAGAAAGGCCGCGCCATTGTTGTAGAAGGAGATCCATATCTTATTACGTGGAATCAATTCTCCAAGGCTGCTCGTCAGGGTGGTGTGATGGCAACGAAGATGAAGAACTTAAAGACTGGTTCTGTTATTCAAAAGACCTTTCAGGGAAATGATAAATTAGAACCTGCTGATGTTGGGTATCGCAAGGTGCAATATCTGTATGGTGATGGATCCAGTTTTACGTTTATGGATTTGAGTAGCTACGATCAATTTGAACTCACAGTAGATATGATCGGTGACAGCGCAAAGTATCTCTCCGAAGGACAGGAGGTGGATGCGATGGTGTTTGCCGATCATCCAATTGGCATAAAACTTCCTCCAACGATTGATGTGAAAGTCGTTGAGACTATTCCGGGAGTAAAAGGGGATACTGCTACTGGTGGTACTAAGCCTGCAACGCTTGAATCCGGTATTACCGTGAATGTTCCACTCTTTATTAATGAAGGAGATAGTGTGAAAGTAAATACCGAGTCGGGGGAGTATATGAGTCGAGTGGATTAAATCAACTTCTTCAAAATCTTATTAACTTTCCCAGGATTCGCTTGTCCTTTGGATTCTTTCATCACAAAGCCAACAATAGCCCCGAGGGCTTTTTCGTTTCCACCCTTAAAGTCCTCTATAGCTTTGGGGTTTGCATCTATTGCTTGCTGCACTAATGCTTCAATGGCAGAGTCATCACTGATCTGTTGCATGCCCTCTTCTTCAATAATCGTAGAGGCATTCTTTCCTGTTTCTACCATCTTTTCCAGTACATCTTTTCCAGCGTTTCCGGAGATCGTGCCGTCATCAATCTTACTTACAAGTTCTAACATAGCATCTGCATCCGGGCCTTCTGCAACTTCCTTTTCTGCTGCATTAAGGAATCCAAGGAGCTGAGTAAGCACAAGACTGGATGCACGCTTTGCATCAGTCTTTTCTCGAATAGCAGTAAACATGGTTTGCAGAGCTGCTTGATCTATCAGTTGTAGTGCTTGTTTTTCGTCTAGTCCCTGAGACATGTATTCCTCTTTCATCTCTCGTGGAAGTTTTGGTAGAGCTGCTTTGATCGTATCAATCTCCTTCTGCTTAAATTCAAGAGGTGGAATATCCGGTTCTGGGAAGTATCTGTAGTCATCAGCGGTTTCTTTATCGCGGAGCATCTTGGTTTTTCCATCATCGTCTAACCACCCGACAGTAATATCTCCGGGCAGTGGACCATCATCTTTTTCCCATGCTTTGCGCAGTCTCTTCTCTTCGTATTCCAATGCACGTTCGAGAGATTTAAACGAGTTGAGGTTTTTAATCTCACTGCGGGGATTGAGTTTCTCTGTACCCTTTTCTCGCAGAGAGATCGAGGCATCAAAGCGCATCATTCCTTTAAACATATCTGCTTCGGATGCATCCACAGCAATCAAAATTCTTCGAAGCTCCTGCGCAAAAGACACTGCATCCTCTGCACTGCGGAGATCTGGCTCTGTTACGATCTCCATGAGTGGAGTACCGGCGCGATTGTAGTCGCAGAGAGTTGTACTTCCTTTGTGTGTGAGCTTTCCGGCGTCGTTTTCCATGTGGAGCCTTGTGATGCCACACTCTTTACTTTCTATCACATTTCCAGAAGCATCAAAGATATCGTAGGTGACAGATCCTTTACTACTAAGAGGGAAGTCATACTGAGATATCTGGAACCCCATAGGAAGATCCGGATAAAAATAGTGTTTTCGATCGAAGTGATTACTCAAATTTATGCTGCACTGTATAGCCAGTGATGCCTTTATTGCTTTTTCGATAGCAGTGGCGTTTGGGGCAGGGAGAGTACCTGGGTGCCCCATGCAAATAGGGCAGACGGTAGTGTTTGGCTGTTTGCCAAAGGCATCGTTATCACACCCACAGAACATCTTCGTTTTCGTGCTCATTTGGGCATGAACCTCTAAGCCTATAATTACTTCTAGTTCTGGCACGAAAGCAGGATACACCATGTATTTGGCCTCGTGGAGAGAAATTCATAGTTCTCTTGAACTCTGCATTATTTAGAGTAAACTTCAACTATGCAGCTAGATTTAGCCGTAAAAGGCACATTGGCTCCTAGAAAAAATTCCACAATACTACCATTTAACACCGAAGATCCACAGAGCGATGAAGAGCTTGTACATGCTTTTCTTGATGGAGATACGAGTGCATATGGAACTCTTTTTGAGAAGCATCGCAGTGCAGTGTTTGGCCTTGTCTATTATAAGATAGGGAATGCAGCTGATGCAGAAGAGCTTGTACAAGATGCCTTTATGCAGGGTATGGAAAAAATTACAACTCTTCGAGATCCAAAAGCTTTTGGTGGCTGGATCAAGACCATTGCAGTACGCATGTCTATCAATCGCATTACTCGTAGGAAGGCATTTGCACATCTCCCTGATGAGGAGATGACACCGGATGACAATGGTGTTAATAGTGGATTGCATACTGTGCTTAAAATAGAAGGAAAGCAGCAAGTGAGAATTGGTATGCGCTCTATGAAAGAATCTGATAGTAGCACGCTGGATGCTTTTTATTTTCGAGGACTTTCTCTTAAGCAAATGGCTGATGAATTTGATGCGCTAATAGGTACGATTAAGAGGCGCCTACATGTTGCACGCAATCGACTGGGTAAAATACTCTTTTCATACATGGATAAACCTAACGGTAGTCCACAATCAGTTTCCCATTCAAATGGTCAATCTCGTGTTGAACCACGCGTGCGTCTAAATCATGAAGTCTCCGCTCCTGGACCTCTCCGTCCTTATCTTGATAGGAAACTGAGATCTCAACAGGCCTCGTAACATCAACGTGAATTTCGGGGAGGCTCAGACATCCCTCTTCCATCGTACTGGTTTCTTCGCTTTTCCACGTAATCTCGGGGTTCATCATCGGTGTCATTTTTCCATTAATATTTGCCAGGCAAAGCTTAAGAGATTTACCAATCTGCGGAGCAGCGATACCAAGGCCTTCTGCTTTTTTGACAGTATCATGCATATTTTTAATGAGCTTTTTGATCTCTTTGGTTACCTGCGGAACTTTTTGATTTTCTGCACGAAGAACAGCAGTATCCTGGCCGGTGACGATAGGAAGAACGGTCATTACGCAACCATTCTCTGTTTTCCTGCAAGTTTTCGCAACTGTTCTATAGTCTTTATATCTGCCTGTTCTATCATTTTTAGCAGTGCCTCGGCAGTCATCAGCACATCCGGAAGTGCCCTGTGGCGGTCACTTGGCATATTGAGCTGGTAGCGTGCAGCGACACTATCGAGGTTGTGGCGGAATTCACTTGGGTTGAGCGATTTACTGAGTTGCATGGTGCAAATACATTCCGGCATTTCGATATATCCCCAGCAGAGCTCTTTTTCGGTTTGGAGAAAGCTCATATCAAAATCACAGTTGTGCGCTACAAGTATCGATCCCTTTGCAAAATCCAAAAACTGCGGTAGTACCTGGTCTATTGTCTGTGCTCCGGCAACATCGGAATCTTCAATGTGGTTTACACGCTTTGCTTCCCAGGGGATGGATCTTTCCGGGTTCACAAATTTTGTGAAGACAAGATCCTCTCGGATAATTCCGTCTTCGATGCGTACACCTGCAATTTCAATAATTTTATCGCCCTTTCTGGGGTCGAGACCCGTGGTCTCTGTATCAAAAACGGTAAAAGTAGGGAGTGTCGACATCGGTTATTGACTATATCGGAATTGCAGTTGTATGCCAGCGAGTTTCGTTGACGCTCACTTCGGAAGTGAGCATTAAAGAAGAATGTATACTTCATAGTATGAAGATCACGGTCGATACCATTCTCTCAGAACTCAAAAAGCAGTATCCGAAGGCAGACTGCACACTGGATTGGAATACACCTCTAGAGCTTCTGGTAGCTACTATCCTTGCAGCACAATGTACGGATAAACGTGTGAATCAGGTAGGAAAGGCTTTGTTTGCTAAGTACAAAACACCGCAAGATTTTCTTCGTGTTTCCCAAGAAGAGTTGGAAGAGGATGTGCGCACATGTGGCTCTTTTCGCATGAAGGCGCAGGCAATACAGGAAAGTTGCCAGACGATGCGGGATCAGTTTGATGGGAAAGTACCACAGGCGATGGAGAAGATGCTCACATTGCGTGGTGTAGGTCGGAAAACTGCTGCTGTAGTACTTGGTACCGCGTTTGGTGTGATCGAAGGTATTCCCATTGATACCCACAACATTCGTCTGCTCAATCGCTTGGGTCTTGTGAAGACAAAAAACCAAGACAAGATCGAGCTTCAAATGATGAATGATACTCCTCATAAGGACTGGCTTATGCTTTCTCACCTTCTGGTAGCTCATGGACGGGCTGTATGCACAGCACACAACAGAGATTGCTCGAATTGCCCGTTTCAGGAGGATTGCCCCTCTTCACAGACGTTCGGAAGATCTGATAAGTCCAAGGAGGGTTTTTCGTGATCAGGATCACACCTTTTCTTTTGTAGGGGTTGAGATGTATCCAGATCTCCATACAATGCGCTTGTTCGATTCCCCTTTATTAGTATGAATAAAACATTTTTCGCTCTATTGGCTCTCACTATGGTTATTACAGCTTGTAAGCCACAGGGAGGTGCAGGTAACGAGGTTGCTCGTCCTCAGAAAGTGGCGCCAAAAGTTGCAGTCGCAGAGCCAACACAGGCAGCAGAACCAACTCAAGTTGTACAGGATGGTTCGTACACACAATACGCCGATGGTGTCATTGGTAACGGGCAGGAGTCTGTACTCTTCTTTCATGCTACATGGTGTCCGAAGTGCAAAGAGAATGACGGTCGTCTCAAAGAATTCTACGGATCCTCAGACTATCCACGCTCTGTCTATAAGATTGACTACGACACATCGACCGACTTAAAAAGTCAGTACGGCATCATAGGTCAAGATACATTTATCCTCATCGATGGAAATGGAAATGAGGTGAAGCGTGTTCGTTTCCCAAGCAGGGAAGCACTGCGTGACCTTTTGGGTTAGTCTTGCTACTCTGAGCCTGTGACGAGTTTATACATCACGATGTTTGCAGCAGGAATGCTTACCATTCTCCTGCCATGCATTCTGCCACTGGTACCTATTGTCTTAGGTGTTAGTATCGCAGGACGTAGCAAGCTAAGGCCATTGCTGACGATTGCAGGAATGCTGGTGAGCTTTGTCGGTTTTACGTTCTTGCTTACGGTTGTTCTCAATCAGTTTGTCGTACTGGCAGACTACATTACGATCTCAACGTATTACGTTCTTCTGCTCTTTGGGTTTGGGTTTCTGACACACAACAAAATGTTGCAGATTACAGGAGCAGTGCTTGGAGGATTTTTCTTTTACGATAAAGGATGGATTGTGATGACGATTGCCCAGACCATTGGAGCTACTCTTATGGAGGTAGGTGGATGGGTGGCAACGCGTATTCAGCAACTTGGTACAGATATTCAACAAAAGGCTTCCGGAGAACTGGGTCAAGATAACCCCTTAACAGCTTTCTTCATCGGGCTTACTATGGGTCTTGTATGGGTGCCATGTGCAGGGCCTGCACTTGGGTTTGCTCTTACTCTTGTACAAGAGCAGCCGGGTGTAGAGGCAGCGGCATTACTTGCAACGTATGGACTTGGTACGGCAGTTCCACTGCTGCTTATTGGATACGGTGGACAAGCTGCTGCACATTCTTCACGTGTACTTTCTAGATACTCCGGTCGTATAAAGCAGGTTTCTGGAGCTATTCTTATCTTTACTGCAGTAGCGCTCAACTATCATTGGCTTAGAGCCATAGAAACGTATCTTGTAAGCAATACTGCATTTGGAAACATTGGTGTGGAACTTGAGGAAAAGCTGTTTGGAGAGGAGATAGAGCTGCCGAATTAGTGTATGATTCTTCCCTATGAATACTGCAGATGTACAGTACTTGGCACTCCTCAAAAAGGTCATGGACCAGGGGTCTACAAAAGATGACCGTACAGGGACAGGGACAGTAAGCGTTTTTGGCGCACAGATGCGGTTTAATCTCTCTGAGGGGTTCCCGCTACTTACCACCAAGAAGGTGCATATGAAGTCTATCGTGCACGAACTATTGTGGTTTCTGAAAGGAGATACCAACATCAAGTACTTGCAAGAAAATGGTGTGAAGATCTGGGATGAGTGGGCGACTCCTGAGGGTGAACTTGGCCCTGTGTATGGAAAGCAGTGGAGAGATTTTAGTGGCATTGATCAAATTAGCTGGGTGGTGGATGAGATAAAGCGCAATCCAACTTCACGTCGCTTAATTGTCTCTGCATGGAATCCATCAGTATTACCTGATATTTCGAAGGCGCCAGATCAAAATGCTGCAGAAGGGAAGATGGCTCTGCCCCCATGTCATTGCCTGTTTCAATTTTATGTCTTAGATGGAAAATTAAGCTGTCAGCTCTATCAACGATCAGCAGACATCTTCTTAGGCGTTCCGTTTAATATTGCGAGTTACAGTTTACTCACGCATATGATGGCGCAGGTGTGTAACCTTCAAGTCGGTGACTTTGTGCACACGTTTGGAGACTTGCATCTTTACAGTAATCATATGCAGCAGGCGTTGACTCAATTGGAACGTGAGCCGAAAGCGTTACCAACACTCAAGTTGAATTCTGATGTACAAGATCTCTTTGCGTTTACCTACGAAGATATTGAAGTGTGCAATTACGATCCACATCCTGGGATTAAAGCACCGATAGCTGTATAGTCTGCGCATGCGCATTTCGATTATCGTTGCAGCGTCGGAAAACAATGTGATTGGTAGGGCTAATAGTATCCCGTGGCATTTGCCTGATGATCTGAAATTCTTTCGCAAAAAAACCGAAGGACATCCTGTAATTATGGGACGCAAGAACTTTGAGTCTATTGTTGCAGCTCTTGGAGGTCCGCTTCCGAATCGTAAAAATATTATTGTTACGCGTGAAAGTACATACGAAGCAGTTGGGTGTGAAGTTGCTTCTTCACTCGAAGAAGCGATCATGTATGGACATAAGGACAATGACAAAGAGGAGATTTTCATCATTGGTGGAGGGGAGATTTACAGACAGGCGATGGAATTAAGTAATTACCTCTACCTCACTCGTGTCCATGCGTGGATAGCGGGGGATATCGAATTTCCAGAGGTAGACTCTGATATCTGGGAGGAGGTGGAAAGCAAGGAACACAAGGCAGATGCCAAGCATAAGTTTGGATTTACGTTTTTGACCTACAAAAAGAAAGATCGACTGCATCTATAAAATGGCTTATTTAAGCTAAAAAGTCGTTGTTTTTACACTTCACACTCTTTGGAGGATGCGCTATGTTTGGTAGTGCTTTTTACTGTGTGCAATGCAACCACAAGAACACATCGTCGACACAGCCATCACGGAGACGCAGGAGTCTACCGGCACTGTAACTGCAACAGAGTTTCAAAGTCAGGTAGAGCAACGCGTTGCAGTCACCACGACTGCGATGCAGGATCAATTCGGAGATGCAGCAGATGAACTTATTGGAAATGTGACTGTCACTATGTCTTCATGGAAGCAGAGTATGGATGATCTTGTTGGGCCAGACTCTGTTGGAGACACCGAAGAAGAAGGTGCAGCTGCTTATGTAGAGATTGCAAGTAAAAAGAAAGTGACGAGTAAAAGAGCTACAGATTTACATGTTGAGGATCGTCCCTACTGGGAGCGCGTACGGATACACGAAGAAGTGCATCAGAATGATCAGGCAACGGATTACAACGCACAAACGGTGACGTACTTGGATGAATCAGATCAGATGCAGGAAGTGACAGTAGTGGGAGACCTTACAGAATGGCAGCCGATTACTGTTGCGAATCAACCAGATAGTGACTTAACTCCTGATTACATAGTACACAGAGAGAACGGGAATACTATTGCAGAAATTGCTGGCGAAGGTGCAGTTACCAGCACACTTGCTTCTGGTGATGTGGAATCTTTGCAGCAGACCATTATCGAAAAGCAGCATGACCAAATGGTAGAGCTTGTACTTTCTGGAGAGCAGAATCTAACCTACTAGTCGCAAAAACTCTTCACGCGTCTTTGGATCCTTCTTGATCAAGCCTTTTACTGCTGATGTAATGCAGCTGCTGTGTTGCTTTTGTACGCCGCGCATCATCATACAAAAATGTTCTGCCTCTACGATGACTCCAATACCCTTAGGTTTGAGAGTGTCTTCCAGTGCATCGCAGATCTGTTGCGTTAGTCTCTCTTGTGTTTGGAGTCTCTTGGCAAACATATCGACAACGCGGGCGACTTTTGAAAGCCCCAGAATGTGTTTGTCCGGCACATACGCCACATGCACTTTGCCGACAAATGGGAGGAGGTGATGCTCACAAAGGCTGTAGCATTCGATATCTTTGACAATCACCATTCCGTCTGTTTCTGCTTCGAATAACGCTCCGTTTATCACTGTATCAAGATTTTGGTCATATCCTACTGTGAGATCTTTCATGGCCTCTGCCCAGCGCGCAGGGGTTTTTTGAAGTCCTTCACGAGAAGGATCTTCGCCGATCTCTTTGAGGACGTGGGTGATTGCGTCTTCCATAGAGCAAGATTATAGGCGCAAATCCACCTTCTTACAGGATTGATCGAGAGTTTTTTGAAGATGTGTAGCCCAAGAATTATCAAGTTCACAGAGAGGCTCTAAGACAAATCTACGATCACTCATACGAGGATGGGGAATAGCTAGTGCGTCGTTATCGATCTTGATATCATCGTAGAGCAAAATATCCAGATCAATCGTTCGTGGACCTTTCTCATAGGGTGGATCTTTTCCTAAATCTTCTTCGATAGCCTTAAGTTTCTCGTGTACTTCTTCTGGTTGGTCTTCGGTCTCTATTTTTGCTACGGCATTGTAAAAATCATCTTGGCTCTCTTCGTCTAGGGCTGCAGACAGATAGACAGAGGAGAAGGTAATGTAGGGGAAATCATCCCGGAGCATGCGTGCGCAGGCGATCATATTTTCTATTGGATCTATATTACTGCCGATACCGATAAAGCAGATTGCTATGGTCGGGTAATGGTAACAGCCACCCCATCCGTATCAGGCAGAATGAATTTCCAGACAGATACTTTTACATAATTGGGTTTGAAATCTGCAAGAATCATTTGCGCTATGTCCTCTGCAAAACGCTCGATGGTATTGCGTTGCACAGTCCCCAATCTTTTTATTGCATCCGCTACAGCCTCGTAGTTTATTGTATCAGCTACGTTATCTGATGCACCGACTACTGAGAGATCCTTTTCCATATCAATAGATACCTTCAAGGTTTGTATGGAAGCACGTTCCTCTGCAGTTACTCCGATGTGCGTTGGTACTTCAAGTTCGTGAATGGAGATGGTATCCATCGTTTATCCACAGAAGAGCTTTGTATTTTCGGCAATTGGCATTTGGCTTACCTTACGGAGCAACCATCTGGTAATCACAATAGCGGAGAACATCGAAAGTAATACTCCCATACCAAGCGTAATGGCGAATCCTCGTACAATGGATGTTCCAATGACGAAGAGAACGGTGCAGGTAATAAGAGTCGAGATGTTACCGTCACGAATACTTGGCCAAGCACGAGCGAACCCTGTCTCTGCTGCAGTTTTGAGCATCTTTCCTTTGCGCAGCTCTTCTTTCATACGTTCGAAGATCAGTACATTCGCATCTACAGCCATACCAATGCTGAGGATAATACCGGCCATACCGGCGAGTGTAAGAACTATGTAGCTGCTGCTAAAGAGGAAGAGTGGTAGCTTGAGGAGTGCAAAGAAGAGTACTGCGTATGCGCTAAGGGCAATGTCTGCAATGAGTCCCAGTAAGCGGTACACCAGCACCATGTAACCCATCAAAATAAGAATACCAAAGAGTGCTGCTTTCATGGATGTACGTAGAGCCTGAGCTCCTAGTGTTGCTTCTACAGTGCGTTGTCCTGCAAGGTAGATAGGAGCAGGGATAGCTCCGGTATTGAGGTCTTGTGCCAGTCTGTTTGCCTCATCGAAGTTCTGTGTACCGGTAATCACTGCTGTTCCTCCGGTGATCTCTGTTTGCACGGTAGGGGCTGAGACCAGTTGTCCACCGACAAAGATCGCAAGACGCTTACCAATGTTTACCTTGGTGAGCTCTTGGAAGAGCTTGGCTCCTTCGTCATCAAAAGCAATTTGTACGATAGGAATGTTGGTTGTTGGATCCAGTGTGACTGTTGCAGAGCGGAAGTGTTTACCATCAAGCAGTGTATCTTTCCATCCTGTTGGCAGGAGCGAGAAGAAGATTGTACGAAGGAAGACCATGCCTTCTATGGACTCTATTTCTCCACGCTGCAATTTTCCGATGATCTCTACACTGCGATCTGCAGCATCTTCTCCTTTGATAGAGAGAACCTCGTAGCTTGCGGTGTTTTTTGTAAGCGTTGGCACCTTGTCTGTGCGAATAATATGAAAACCGAACTGTGTCTCTGTAGGGTCTGAAATAGTTCCCTTTGTCTGGCTTGCAGCCACCTGCTCGAATACAGGAACCATAGTACCGATACCAAATGTTCCCAGACTCCCTCCTTCTTTACCAGAAGGGCCATCACTGTATTGACGTGCGAGTGTTTCAAATCTGTTTCCTCCATCTAGCTTTGTCTTAATCTCTGTTGCCAAAATAAGTGCTTCTGCCTTGCTTCGTGTGACATCATCCCCTGCAGAGGATGCTCCTTTGTAAGATATGAGAATGTGACTTGCTTCGAGTTCTGTCTGACCTGGTACGAATTTACGCAAGAAGAGAATGCCAGAAGTTTTATCTTCAAGATTTACTGCACGCAATTCACCAGGCTGCATGCTACCTAGAGCGTTGCGCACTGCCTGAGGAACGTTATCTAGCATCTTCCTATCATCCCAAGTGATATGTGAAAGATTGCGGTCTTCATTCTCTAGTATTTCAAATGCTTTAGAAGCTTCGTTAACGAGCCTTCCGGTCTGTGTGCGGGGACGAAGAACTTCAACAAGGAAGACACCTGGCACTTCGGTAGTTGTCTCCTGTCCGGCGCTGTCTTGCCCGGGGACCTCTATCGTTGCATCATATTGCAGAATGCCGTTACTTGGTTTCTTGTCCCAGACACCGTAGAGTCCTTCTGGCAACTGGTCGCGGAAATGACGACGTTCAAAGTTGTAGGACACTCCTATGTCAGAACCGAGATCTTCACCGATTTTCTCTAATGAAATTTCGGGATCTTTGAGTTGTGTACGAATCTCTTTTACGCGTGCACGTACTTCTTTCTCGTATTCATCGGTTGGTTCTGTGTGCTCTTCTTTAAATTCGAGCTGAATAGTTTTTCCAACGGTGTTAATACATTCCTGTGTGTCTACAACACCAGGACACTCCACAAGCAGGTGCTTTTCGTTTCCAACATAAGAAGGTGTGATAACCGCTTCACTTACTCCCAAGGCATTAATACGCCTTTCCAATACGGTGCGAATGGCTTCTACAACGTTTTGATTCTGTTGATCGACACTCGAAAGCTGGTTTTGTAGCGCGATGATTTTGTCATTACTTGCGCCACGGGCTTCCATTTGAGCAATTTCCTTTTTTAGAGAGCTGATTTGCTCCTGAATTTCTTTTTCGGAGATACGGAAATCTAGTTGGGTACCACCTGCAAGATCCAGTCCAAAGTGTAACTTAGGACTCTTCAGGAATCCTGGTGCCCATTGTCTTGCACTCTGTGGCAAGGCGATAATCAGAAGAGATACTGCAACGATTATTGTAAAGGTGGGCCAGGTAAGTTTGCGATTTCGTGTCATGATTATTTTTGCGTGAATGTCATATGTATACCGACGTTCATGTCATCTGCAAAGACCTTTGCAATTTCTCCTGATGGAAGTCCGTCAATGACAAGCACCTTTTCGAACTCTTCACCGATTTCCACTGCTGCTGTAAGTCGGTCTCGTACAAAGAGCCCGATGGTATTGCCGGCCTGCTCTTCAAAGATCTCTTTTACGCCTGGTACGGACTCATCTGTAAATCCAATAAGCACTCTTCCTCGGTTAAGCGGTGGTTCTGTTGTTTGTCCGATAACCCAATCAATATCTGATTTATAAATGCCTGTATCGCGGAAACTTCCTACCCCTTCTACTTCTATATCACCTTCTTGATGCTCTTCTACTTTGTAGCGTACTTCGAAGGTAAATGGCGCAGTCATTTCCTCATTTAGTATCTCTGCGGATTTGGCGTTATCTACTTCTATTTCGATGGTGGCGACTTGTGCCTCTTTGTCATACTCAACATCATAATCGAGGAGGGCACCCTCTAAACGTGCCAGCCTTCTTTCTACTACGTGACGCGTGGCCAGAGAGAGCGCAGACATACGATCGGGGTTATCTGTAGTAAATGTAACGTCGTAGGTGAGGATAGTAGCGACACTACCGCATGCGGTCATAAGCAGCGCAAAAAGTGCTGAGGCTAGAAGTTTCTTCATAGGCTGCAAGTCTAGGGGAGAAAAGGGGTATTGAGAATGCAATTTCACTGATTATTTCCTTTCCAGAATGGTGCCCTCCCGTAGCATTTTTCCTGTGAGATCTATTCCTTTAAGCGTACATCCTTTATCCAGTACGCAATCCTCAAGAACACAGTCTTCGATGATACAATCCTCAAATACAACGGTATCGGTAAGCTGAGACCCGCTTACACTGGATCTTTCTCCTATTACCACAGATCCTTGGCAGGTGGTTTGCCCTATTGTTGATCCTTCCTCTTCTATCACGCGGTCTCCAATAAGCTCTTTTGTCGCTTCGATATAGGCATCAAACGAACCAATATCGAACCAGGGTTCGCAAAAGGAGAAGCACGTAATGGGTTTTCCGCGATTGAGGAGCTCCTCAAATACCCCTCCAACATTATCGGGATGTTCTTTTGCATGCTCTACCAGAATTGACAGAACAGATTTTGGCAGTAGGGAACAACCGGTATTTACCAGAGTAGTCTTTGGTTCTTTTGGCTTTTCTTCGAATCCCTTAACTTTTGTACCATCGGCAATCACGGTTCCGAATGCCTTTGCTTTATTTAGATCGCCTATGTCATGTACAGCTATCAGCGTGGTGTCTTCTGATGCAGCAGCCAAGAAGGCATCAAAAGAAAATCCGCAGTAGTTATCTCCAGTAAGTAGCAATACATCATCATTAATTCTTGCGTCTGTAATCCATTGAGCAGTTGCCCCGAGTGCTCCGAGCTTTTGGTCGTCGCTCTTTACGTCCTCAATCAATATTTCGATATTGGATCTACCAAAAGCTGCTGTCCAGCTTTCAAAAGCGTCTTTAAAGACAGCATTTGTACTGATGGTAATGGGAATGTCTTCGGGAATATCCCGTACGAGATATTCAACTAATGGAACTCCTGCAAGAGGAAGTAATGGCTTCGCTCTCTTTTCTGTAAGAGGCCAGAGCCTGGTTGCAAAGCCGCCGGCGAGAATAAAGGCATGCATACTATCGAAAGAACCACATCAATATATTTTCTTTTGGTCCTACCATTGTGACAGGTTGTCCTTCTAGAGATTCTACTTTCTCATCTCTCTCGACAATACCCAGTACAGAAGGAAGGAGCATGTAGGTGATTTTGTTTTGCCTACAGGCACTAAGGAGATTAAGCGACTGCTCTAAGTCACTGCATTGAATGAGATGCGTGATGCCTTCACCTAAAACGTCTTCCAGTTTATTGAGTTTGCCACGTACAGGCACGCCATCGATATCACTGTCTTTACATCCTTTACCATCCAGTACGGCTACAGGACGCAAGGGGTTTGATCCTTTGTTTAACTTCTTTATCAACTCTCTGGATTCCCGTGTCACGCCAACGATCAATGTTGGAAATACTGGAGGGTCTCTACGCAGCATCATTCTCTGAAAGCGGGAATACAAAAGGTGCCAACCCCAAATAGCAACAGTCGAGATTACGAGTGCATACAAAAGAAGCATGCGACTAAAGAAGAGTCCGTAGAGGAAGTAATACCCTAGGGCAAACAGTGCTGTTCCTACCGCAGAGGAATAGATGATGTACGCGAGGTTGCGCATACTACTTTGTGATCTTGTGAGAGCGAATGTTCTTGTTGTAATTAAAACAATCATCCACATTGGAGCTACTATCGCGACAACAGTGATGTATGGCTCGAAGGGAAAGTCTGTAGACATGATCCATCCCACCTTTAGAAAGTAGGAGAGCGCATACGATCCTATAAAGACTGCGAGGTCTGTGAGGAGCCAGAGGAGTAGTAGTATCTTGTAACGCATTGTGGTTAGTGTACTAATTACTCATGACTAATTACTAGTTATTAGTTTAATTTTGCTACAACCAGTTCAGGGTGCCACTTGTATGCAAGCTTTGTGGTGTCCCAAGGAGCCTTGCCCTTGTAGACAGATTTTCCTGTGGCAATCTGTGGAACGTGACCATCAAATAGTACGTCTCTAAACCAGACATATTTCTTGGCGATAGCCGCATTGGTTTGAGCGCGTGCTGCAAATACATCGTTTTGCAATACAAAGTAAGCAAAGCTTTCTGCAAAGTCTTCGAAGATATCGTAGCTG
>DJKT01000060.1 GCA_002436205.1 Candidatus Peribacter sp. UBA6535 | reverse complement strand
GCGTTTCAGAGTTGAAGACGGGTCAGACCCTATTTTCCACTCCTCAAGCAATTCTGACACAGTCTCTACTACAGTTTCCTCATCAAACGAGGTGCAAATATAGGTATCAGATCCAGCTTCAGATGCATCTGCTTGATACTCCCCAGAATTACTAGAGCTCACCATAGCAATCTTTGCAGAAGGAACGCTTTCTCTAAGATAGGCGATAACAGCAGGACCGTTTTCTGAGGGCATTTCGTAGTCGATAAATGCACCCTCAGGCCTCTCAGTATCGATCAATTCCTTAGCTTCGTCTGTCGTACCTACCCGAACGACCTTCTGGGCTATGCCAGATTTTTCTACCATAGCTTCAAGCCACGCCCCCTTGGCATCGCTGTCATCTGCTATGAGGAATGTTTTCATGCTCTACGCAGGAGTAGCCTGAATAATCTCATTGAGGAATGTGCATACCTCAACCATAGATTTCTCGCTGCTATTGATTACATGATCAAACCCGTCAGCTTCTTCCTCTGTACCCAGATATACGCTGATAATTGGCTCATCAATCTCGTGATATACCCCCTCAAGCATCTCACTTTCCGGGCAGGTAATGATAATACGATGGCCGGACATTCGAGCTTCTTTTGCACATTCACAGGCAACCATAGTCATAAATGCTATCTGGAAGCCAAAAACATCATCGTCATCCATGTCTTCAGTCATCTCATCCATGTCTTGATCTTGAATATCCTCAAGGGCTAAGTGCCGCCAGTCGTCATGACTCCCTAGGAACTCATCAACGATGAGTGCCCGGGCCATTTCGGTGGATCCTGCAAGGAGGAGAAACATAGGAGGGTTTGTGTGCATGTATCAGAACATTATAGCATAGAAACAGATTCCCTTGAAGAGTCAAGAAGTGGCTTATGTAAGCCAATCCCTATCCCCCGATCTTCTCCTGACCACCCATATAGGGCCTTAGTACCTCAGGAACCGTAATTGTTCCATCGGCATTCTGGTACTGTTCCAGTATCGGAATCAAGATCCTCGGGGAGGCAATACAGGTGTTATTGAGCGTGTGGCAGAACTTTTTCACCGCTCCATCGTCGTAGCGGATATTGAGTCTCCTTGCTTGGAAGTCTCCAAGGTAGCTACATGAGTGTGTTTCACCGTAACTGTCGCGACTCGGCATCCACGTTTCGATATCCTGTTGGAACACCTTACTTTTCCCACTATCTCCAGTGGAGAGATTCATCACTCGATAGGGCAGATTGAGAGACTGCAGTACTTCTTCTGCATTGGTGCGCATTTCCTCAAAAATCTTAAGCGCCTCATCTTGGTCTGCCCTGCATAGCACTACCTGTTCTACTTTTTCAAACTGGTGTACACGATACAGCCCCTTTGTATCTTTACCATATGTACCGGCCTCTCGTCGGAAACATGCGCTGTACCCTGCGTACCTTTTGGGGAGCTCTTTTTCTTTCAAAATCTCTCCCTTGTGATAACTACACACCGTTACCTCCGATGTTCCAATTAAGTGAAGGTCATCACTTTCCATTTCTCCACTTTTCTCATTCTTTCCTCCAACAACATAAATTTGATTTTCATCCGCACCGGGGAAAAACCCCGTTCCTTCAAAGCACTCATACGTTGCCATGAGTGGTGGACAAAAGAGTGTCCACCCCTTCGCGTGTAAGTGGTCTGCTGTGTATCGCATAACCGCTTGTTGCAATCTTGCACCATCACCTTTCAAAAAGTAACTGCGTGATCCGGATACATTTGCAGCGCGCGGAAGATCGATGATGTCCAAGCTCTCGCCGAGTTCTACGTGATCTTTCGGCTTAAAATCGAACGTTGGCATATCTCCCCATGTACTTTCTTCGGTATTGGACTTCTCGTCTGGTCCAATGGGAACTCGGTCGAGAGGAATAGAGGGCATCATCAGCTGCATACTCTTCCATTCCACTTCAATTTCTTTCAGCGCACCCTCTGCTTTCTTCAAGTCTGCACTGAGAACTTTCATCTCACTAAGGAGCTCTTCTTTTTCTTTACCCTTCAAGTTTGGAATCTGCTTACTTGCCTCATTTTGCTTCGCACGCTTATCTTCTACTGCAGGGATCAACTCTTTTCGTTTAT
Organism: Candidatus Peribacter sp. UBA6535; assembly: GCA_002436205.1. Taxonomy (GTDB): domain Bacteria; phylum Patescibacteriota; class Gracilibacteria; order Peribacterales; family Peribacteraceae; genus UBA2170. Next base: position 36,854 of record DJKT01000060.1, on the reverse strand, counting down.
CATCCAGTTTCAAGAATGCATCGAAATCAATCGTGAGATTCTTATCCTTCGCTGCCTTTTTATAGGCTTTGGGATTTTCCCGAAGATCATTGAGGTCAATCATTGCTACTAGAGTAGCGGGACTACAGTAAATTTCCACATTTTCCCGAGGAACCATTTGGTCAGTACCTTCTAAGGCGTACAATAGACGGACATGCCAAAAGATATTCCATTTCGGCTCGTAAGCGATTTTAAGCCCACCGGTGACCAACCGGAGGCCATAGCGAAGTTACTCAAAACCATCAAAGCAGGGGAGCAGCATCAGATTCTCCTCGGAGCAACCGGAACAGGAAAGACCTTTACCGTGGCAAATATCATCCAGGAGTTGCAGCGGCCGACTATAGTTCTCGCGCACAACAAGACGCTTGCGGCACAGCTTTGCTCGGAGTTTCAGGCGTTCTTCCCGGATAACGCCGTTAGTTACTTCGTCTCCTACTACGACTACTACCAACCGGAGGCATACATGCCGTCGACAGATACCTACATCGAGAAAGACGCGTCCATTAACGATGAGATCAATAAGTACCGTCACGCAGCAACGCACAATCTTCTTAGCAGAAAGGATGTGATCATTGTCGCATCAGTAAGCTGTATTTATGGCTTGGGTAATGTGGCAGATTACGAAGCACTCGCTATCAAACTTGAGCGTGGCCAGCAGATTCAACGCGACAAATTTCTCAGACAACTTACGGACATTCAGTACACACGTAGTGGCATTGAGTTCCGCCAGTCACAGTTTCATGTCCTTGGTGACACCGTAGAAATTTTCCCACCGGGAGGCGACACGGTGTTCCGCGTTGAAATACCATTCGATGAAATCGAAACTATCCAGGAAGTCGATAGTTTTACCGGTGAACTCATCACTGATTTGCAGGAAATCATCGTCTTCCCTGCAGCGCACAACGTAACGACAAAAGAAAAAATCGATCAAGCAATAGAGGCCATCAAGCGCGATCTTGATATCCGCGAAAAGCAACTGAGTGATGCAGGGGAGATTGCCAAGGCAGAGCGCATCAGAACACGTACGGAGTACGATATCGAAATGCTACTCGAAACCGGTTACTGCACTGGAATCGAGAACTACATGCGGTACCTCAATAACAACGATAAGCCTGATCTTCCACCCAGCACACTGCTCGACTACTTCCCTGATGATTTCCTCATGTTTATTGACGAGTCACACATCTCTGTGCCACAGGTTGGAGGAATGTACGAAGGAAATCGCTCTCGCAAACAAACGCTCATCGAGTACGGGTTCCGTCTCCCCAGTGCACACGACAACCGCCCCTTAAAGTTTGATGAGTTTGAAGAGCGTACACATCAGCGTATTTATACATCAGCAACACCCGGAAAATATGAGTACAAACACACAGAAAAAAAGAACATCGCAGAGCAGATTATTCGTCCAACAGGACTCTTAGATCCGGTCGTAACCGTAAAGCCCACCAAGAACCAGATTGATGACATTACCAAAGAATTAAACGAGACCATCGAACGCAGAGAGCGCGTACTCCTTACGACACTCACCAAAAAGTCCGCAGAACAACTGGATGAATACCTGCGTGATCAAGGTTACAACGTGCGCTACTTACACAGTGATATCGAAACATTTGAACGTATAGAGATCCTCAGGCTACTGCGCATGGGAGAGATTGATATCATCGTCGGAATCAACTTGCTGCGAGAAGGACTCGACCTTCCGGAGGTCAGCTTTATCGCCATTCTCGATGCCGATAAGCAAGGGTTCCTTCGCTCACGCGATGCACTCATCCAAACCATCGGTCGTGCAGCAAGAAACGTCAACGGACATGTCACGCTTTATGCCGATAAAGAAACTGACGCGATAAAGCAGGCGCTGGATGAGACCAACCGTCGCAGAGAAATTCAGGAGGCATACAACAAAAAACACGGCATCACGCCGCAGACGATTATCAAAGCCGTGCACGACTTCGCAGAGGGTGAAAAAGCCTTGGAGCTGCGTCGACCCAAGCGTGATCATACCAAGATCCCCAAAGACGAGAAAAAGCGCCTTATCGAAGAGATGGAGAACCAAATGGCGTTGGCTGCTCGTAACTACGAGTTTGAGAGGGCTGCAGACTTACGCGATGAGATAGATATGCTGAAGAAGGAGCTTTAATTCCGCCTCTGTCGATACAGGCATTGTGCCTGCCTTCTTCCACTAAGACTCGAACAGTCACTCGAGGTAAAGTTGTATCGAGCGGTTTCTGCTGCCCTCACCTCCTCACGATACTGGCGAATACGTTCAGTTTTTTCATCGGATGTCAGTCCACGCAGTTGCCGAAGCGATGCAGTTCCGCGTCGCAAACGAATACCACCTCCCCGTTGTGCTTCTCCGATACGACGGATGGTTGTAGATCCGGATCTGTTTTCTCTATCCCAGAAGTGCGGAGTGGTGCGGCGTTCTCCATCGTACTGTCTTGCATCCAGGTCTTCTTGAATACGTCTGCGTTGCGTTGCGCGCAGATAATCCTCTCGTCTTTCAAAGGAACTTTCCCCTTCTACTGGTGCAGTAAACTGATCAATATTGCGCCGCTCCAAAGATCTCTTATTGCGGCGGTAGCGCTCCATTTCTCCCACAGGTCTGCGGAAGTTTCGCTGGTGCATGCGTCGTATAGCATTAGGGTCTAGTCCTGCAGCTGCTTGTGCTGAATCTACTATTGCAAAAGAAAGAAACAGAGAGAATACTGCCGCGCCGGCGAAGAGTAATTTGCGATTCATGAGGGAAGGTAAGCAATAGTGTACTCGTGATTCGTTGAATTGAGAAATTGAAAAGGAAATCTGCATCACATTCACTTGGAATAATACTTGACTACCCCCTAAAATATAGTAGTATAGAACGCTATGAAAAACACTACTCCCCTGCTTTTTGCAGCCATTCTCGGTTTTACAGCAGTTATTCCAAGCGCCGCGGCTTATAATGGATTTATTTCTGATGTCCGCTACGGTGAGCATCCCTATGAATTACGCACACAAGCTGAAAATCGCAGAAAGCGTTTAGCAGAGGATGCCAAGAGGTATGGATACTTCCGATTCGACAACCCAGACTACTACCACCCTATTTACGCCAATAGAAGCGCTCTACACCCCTTCTATCGCAAGGGAGGTGTTACACGGAACATTAATACCCGTTACGCAGGATGGCGCGGATACCAGGATCCTATTCAGGCACATGCCTTAAGTCCTGATACCTACTGCAGCAACTTCTCCTACGCAAGATTGGGAGGAACACACGGTGTACCTTTTGGGTACCGGTGTTTCTAATATGTAACAAGAATCAGGTGTAAATCTTGATTGTCTTTCTCATTGCGTGATACGTTACCTCTCCTATGCGTATGCGTATTATTTTGGTCACGGCTCTGCTTGCCATCTTCGCTTCTGCGCACACAGTAGAAGCTGCAACTTTTTTTGATCATGTACGCTATACGCAGTTTAGCCTGCAGCCGTATAACTATCAGTTTCGGTATTCGCAACCAAACTATTATCAGCCTCCATCGATAGATTATCGGTCTTCAAGAAATGATTACCGATGTCTGTATAGAAATGCGCAAGGTGAATGCATGATCGAGCAGTACTACGATCCGAGTAATGTCCGTCAAAATAATTTCCCGTATGTCCCCACGTACGATAGGAACTATCTTCGCAATGAACGACGATACAGTAATCGTTATGACGACGATGATGATTATTACAATTGGAGGCCACTAGACGATTGTGATTTCTACGACGACGATTGTGACGACGATGACTATGACGACTTCTATGATGACGACGACTATTTTGATCGGTTCTTCGATGACGACGATGATGACGACGATGACGACTGATCGTTCTGCGCAGTAAGTATCTGTACGGCTTTAGCGTATCCTTCCGGAGTACCGGTATCGAGTCTTGTACCTTTACACTGCAATCCATAAATTGGAATGGTGCCGATTTGTTCTATGAGTGCATCAATCAATCGAATCTCTCCACCGTGACTTGCTCCAATACTAGGCAACCTATCAATAGTTGATTTTGGAATGATGTACCGTCCCACAATACCCAAATTACTCGGCGCATCTTTTGTTTCCGGTTTTTCGACAAGACCTTTTACAGAAACCAATCCCTGGATAGCATCGTGATCACTTTCGGGGTCAACGATTCCATAGCGATTGGAAAGCTGTGGATCGATAGCTTCCAAAGCAGCTACTGCACCACGCTCCTCTTTCGAAAGTTTCTCATACGCATCTATCAACTGTTGCAGCCCACTCTTTCCTCCGGTAAAAAAATCATCACCAAAGAGCACAGCAACGGCGTCGCTATGTACCCAGTCTGCTGCTTGCAAAATAGCATGACCATCTCCCAGATGTTCATCTTGGTACACCACATGAAAATCTGCATCTGCATATTTTTGCAGATGTTCAAGTTGCTCAAGCTTTCCACGTTTCTGTAACTGCGCCTCTAGCTCAGGGTGTTCATAGAAGTATTCGGGGATAGACTCCTTACCTTTCGAGATTACAAAACAGATATCTTTGATCCCCGCATCCATACATTCATCAACAATTTTGGCGATGATTGGCTGGTTTCCAATGGGCAACATTTCTTTTGGAACGACTTTTGTCCAAGGCAGAAAGCGGGTTCCAAGGCCTGCGACCGGTAAAATTGCTTGTGTAATAGCCATATGCCGGGAAAGTGTAACAGATGTTTTGCTACGAAGAATGTAAATTTTGCGACAAAACAGATGTTTTACAAACATACAGAGGACGTAAAAGATCCAAAAAAGTCAAAAAACAGAGAATTTTTCTTTGAATTTACGTTTTATGCAGTAAAGTTCGCGTCCTTTATTTGGGTTACCACCCACCAGAATTGACTTTTACGCCAATTTTGACTACAATGATCTGATTTTCCTACTTCAAATACTATGTCTACCAAGAAAGAAACAGCTCTGAACAAAGTACAAAACCTCTACCTCATGCAGGTAGAACTGTGGAACTTTCTTGATGGCTCAAGTGCAGATGCACAGAGTGCACAAAAAACACTCAAAGAGTTTAAGGCGCTTCTAAAAGAAGTAGACTGGCAGGTTATGGGAGGTGAGGATGTGCTTGAGAGTTTGCAATTGATTCCAACGGAAGTGAATGAGAAATTAAAAAAGAATCCAAAGAAGAAAGCAGCTGTTGCTAAGAAGACAGCAAAGAAGCCTACGGCAAAGAAGGCAACAAAGAAAAAGGCTACAAAGAAGTAACAGGTTATCCTTCGGAGATCCTCACGATTTTCACCTTTTCCTCTTTTGGAATAATCACTTTCAAAATAGCATCTTTGCTAAACGTCGCTTTAACTTTTTTCGGATCAATACTAATCGGCAACGTAATACTCCTCTCAAAATCTCCCCAGAAACATTCCTGCAAATAAAACTGATCTGTTGCGATATCGTCATTCGCTTTCCTCGCTCCTCGAATGGTGAGTACTTTGTCATCTACTTCGATATCAATATCACTGAGTTTCACACCTGCGATAGGTGCACGGATAATGTAGTAGGCATCAAGTTCATAAATATCCACAGCGATCTGCCCCGTTTGTGTTCCCTGAGGATGAGCGATTGCCTCTTGTACAGGTTCACCTTTCGCTTGCACTGGAAGCGCATCGGAAGTCTGCGTGGACTGATCTTGTCCAAACGAACTAAAGATTCCGTGGAAAGGGGAAGGGGTCATTTCGTGCAATAGTACAGATGAAATGGTCTATTGTGAAATGGTACGACTTGCATGAATGGAAAGATTCATTTTATTTCCGTATAGTTCCCATCAATGATTCACGTCGCTCGTCGTCATATCGGCCTCTTTCTCCGCGGGTTTTGTATGGGGGCTGCAGACATTGTTCCGGGAGTTTCGGGAGGAACTATGGCATTCATACTTGGGATATACGAAGAGCTCATATCTGCCATCGCTCTCTTTGGAACAAAGGCATTTTGGAGTGATATCGCTCGTGGCAAAATTCATCACGCGTTTACACTGCCGAAGTGGGGCTTTCTCATCTCTGTAGGAGCTGGCATTCTGTTTGCAGCCGCAACTCTCGCAGCACCCTTGGAGCATGTATTGGAGACACAGCCTACTTCTATTTGGAGCTTCTTCTTTGGGCTAGTGTTTTCTTCGATATTCGTTGTAGGGGCACGTGTGAAGAGGTGGATTCCTAGACGCGTCGTTGCGCTTATCTTCGGATGTCTCATGGCATACGTAATTGTCGGGCTCGTTCCTGTACAAACTCCTGACGCTGCATGGTTTTTGGTGCTCTGTGGTGCCATTGCGATCTGCGCCATGATTCTCCCGGGTATATCAGGTGCGTTCTTATTAGTACTACTTGGGAAGTACGAGTTTGTTCTCTCCGCAGTCAATAATCGTGACATTGGAAGCATCGCGTACATCGGTATCGGTGCAGTGGTTGGGCTTATCGCATTCTCACAGGTACTCGGATGGCTGTTTAAGCGATACCATGACCTTACAGTTGCCCTACTTACAGGACTGATGATTGGAAGCTTACGCAAAATCTGGCCTTGGAAAGAAGGTACAGCAAACATTCTTCCCGATTGGAATGGTGATACTGCACAAATAGTAGGTCTTATGGTACTAGGGGCGGTGCTCGTAATAGTGGTGGAAGTCGTCGCGCATCGCAGTCGCAGAGTGTAGAATGCTGCCACTATGAAAAAATCTACTATCATCACACTTGTTGTAGCAATCTTTATCGTTGGATGGACATGGTCTAGCTACAACGGATTTATCACTGCTCACGAAGCCGTTGACGGCTCATGGGCACAAGTCGAGACACAGTACCAGAGACGTATCGACCTCATCCCAAACCTTGTCTCTACCGTTAAGGGTGCAGCAGCTTTTGAGAAAGATACGTTTGTCGAAGTCACAGAAGCGCGCACTAAATGGATGAACGCAGGTACGCGAACCGAGCAAGTCAGTGCTGCCAATGGTATGGAAGGCGCACTCGCAAGACTGATGCTGACATTCGAAAACTATCCAACATTGCAGGCGACGCAAGCATATCGAGATCTCATGATACAACTGGAAGGCACCGAAAATCGTATCGCGGTTTCTCGTCGTGATTACAATGATATCGTTCGTACCTACAATGTTCGTGTAAAACGTTTCCCTGCAGTAGTGCTTGCTGGGCTCTTCGGCTTTGGCCCAGAGGAGTTCTTTGCAGCTGAGGAAGGTGCCGAAGATGCTCCAGACGTTAATTTTGAATGATATATTCCGTAGAGACGCGGTATACCGCGTCTCTACCAAAAAATCCAAATGCGGTTATTGTTAATCCTAACGGCATTCTTCATAGCACCAAACGTGCATGCGTTTGCTGTGCCACAGCCTGATGCTTTTGTAACAGACGTTGCAGGCATACTTACAGCGGATCAGGAACGCAGTTTAGAAATCGATCTCCAAAACTATCGCGGCGAGACGAGTAATGAAATTGCCATACTTCTTGTAAACACACTCAACGGCGAAGCTATTGCTGACGTTGCAGTAGAGGTAGGGCGGGAGTGGGGCATAGGCTCTAAGGAGAACGACAACGGTATTCTCCTTCTTATTGCCATAGAAGATCGTAAACTCTTTATCGCAACAGGGTACGGTCTCGAGGGCGCGGTACCAGACCTCGCTGCAAAACAAATCATCGACAACGAAATAGTCCCAGAGTTTAAGAGTGGTAGTTATTACGGAGGTATTACAGCAGGCATTGCAGCACTGAAAAGCCAAATAGGTGGAGAGTACAAGGCATCAGTTACGTCAGATACATCGATGGAGTTCGATGGTATCCCCACTCTTGTGTGGATTTTGTTCTCCATATTCGGTCTATTTTTCTTCTTTATATTCTATCAGTTCTTTATCGGAGTTCTTATCACTATCTCCCCTAGCAGATCGTGGTGGGAAGGAGGATTTTTGGGAGGGATGTTCGGACTATTCTTCGGAGGCGTTGCGGGGATGATTATCCTTGCGCTTATTGGAATCACCACAGATTTCCTCGCTTCTACGCTTTACCTAAAATACAAACCTTTTCGAGAATTTCTCAAAAAGCAAAAGAAGAAGATGAAAAACAGAGAGGGAGTGTGGTTTATTGGAGGAGGCAGGGGAGGTGGCGGTAGTAGTAGTGGAGGCGGCGGAGGATTCTCCGGAGGAAGTTTTGGTGGTGGGGGTGCGGGAGGAAGCTGGTAAAGGTACACTTATTTCAATGATCACACCCATCGACATCGCACTTATTACGGTCTACGTCCTTATTGTCTTAGGCATAGGGTTTGTAAGTTCCCGAAAGCAATCTCCAGATGATTACATGATTCACGGGCGCAAACTGGGAACTGCTCAGCTCGTGGCAACTATTAGTGCATCGTGGGTAGGTGGAGGAGCTATTATTGCCTACGGAGCGTATGTATTTGAGTACGGTATTGCAGCGATCTCAGTATACGTTGGGTTTTTTTGCAGCATGTTGGTCTTTGCGCGATACGCACCGCGTATTCGCACACGTGCAGCGGAGCTTGGCCATCTTACTATTGGTGACTACATTACAGATTCCGTTGGGGTGAGAGCGGGCATCGTTACCGCACTTGTTTCCTCTGTGGCCTACTGCTTATTTCTGGTAAATCAATTCATTGCAGGTTCCACTGTACTCTCCACACTTTCCGGTTGGACATACGAGACAGCACTAGTCATATCTGTAGTAGTGGTACTCCTGTACCTGCTGCTGGGAGGCATGCGTTCTGTCGTAAAGACGGACATCTTCCAATACTTGGCCATGCTCATTCTTATGGTCGTTATTGGTGGAGTGATGGTGCAGAAAACTGGTATCGAAAAGGAGCTGCTCAATCCGCTTAGCATGGAGCCGGGTCTAGCTATAGCTTTTATCCTCTACGGTGTCATGACACCGTTTGCCTCCGTAGAAATTTGGCACAGGATGTATGCAGCCAAAGATGATACAGCCGTACGTCGCGGACTCATCGGAGCAGGATTCTTTGTCATGGTGTTTGGTTGTATTATTGCACTGCTTGGTATGGCTGCTAGGACCGCATACCCAAACGTGAGTCCGAACGAAGCAATCCCCTATGGCATGCTTCATCTTTTGCCTGCAGGCCTCTTAGGCCTTGGGCTCGTAGTACTCTTTGCCGCGATTATGTCTACTATCGATACCCTCGTATTCTATCTGGCATCCAGCATCGCCAAAGATTACTACGGTCGAAAAAATCCTCATATCTCTCAAAAAGATCTGCAGCGCATAACACGTTCTAGTATTGTTTTTGTTTCGATACTCGGTGCGCTGATTGCCTTCTTCTTACGGGACATTTTACAGGTCATTATGACAGTTGCCGGTGTGATTTCTGGCATGGTGCCGGCAATTATTGGGTCGTTTTGTACCAAGCTCAAAGAGAATGCGGTTATTGCATCACTTATTTCTGCATGTCTCTATGTTCTTCTTCTTATTATTACTGATAACATTGAGCCCGATTACGCTGTAGCCAGTCTCGCAGTCTCAGCAGTTGTACTCGTTGGCTGGCAGAAATTTGGATCATGACTCTTCTCCAAGCACTCTTCCTCGGCATCCTTCAGGGACTTACAGAGTTCCTCCCTATTAGTAGTTCTGGACACTTGGTGCTAGCAGAGCTACTGCTCAACATTCATATCGCACCACAGGACATGCAGGGGCTCAATACACTGCTCCATGCAGGGACACTGCTTGCATTACTCATCATCTATTCAGAGACATGGATAGCATTTGCCAAAGCACCGTTTAACAATGATAAGCACCACACCACCAAGCTGGTACTTCTTGTCATCGCTACTATTCCTGGTGCGATTACAGGGTTTTTGTTAGAAGATTGGATCGCCAATCACTTTCAGATTCTCATTTGCGTCGGTCTTGCCTTCGGTGTCACCGGACTGATTTTACTTCTTGGTGAATGCTGTCCAAGCAATAAACAAAGTGTGTGGCATCGCCTTTTACATCCAACAGAATCTGAGCCACGAAAACTGACAACACGGTCATCATTCTTTATTGGATTCGCACAAGCACTGGCCCTCATCCCTGGGCTTTCACGCAGCGGACTTACCATCTCCGCTGGTCGTATGATGGGGCTAGAGCGCAAAGATGCCCTCGATTTTTCTTTCCTCATGGCAGTACCTATTATTGCGGGTGCGTCTGTACTTGCAGTGCTTGATTTGCTCACTGGAGAGCTAAAACTCCCATCTCTACAGATCACTACAGTTGCCGTGGCGACGTCTTTCATTTCCAGCTTTGTCGCGATTATATTCCTTCGGAAGTTTGTCGTAAGCAGAAGCTTAGCGTGGTTCACGCCGTATCTATTTGTCGTTTCTGCCATCACTATTTTTCTTTCGTTACAATAAAGTTGCACAATTAAAAATGTTTGCAACGTAAAAAAAAATTCACAGGCATTTTTCTCTTGAAAACAAAAAAAGAGTCAGTACAATCTACGAACCTAAGGGAAACAATTTTTTACTTTTCATTTTCCACTCACACTCATGTCCACAGCCGTTCTCAAAAATAGTATCCGCCGACTCCGCTTCGAAAAATCTATGACACAAGAGGAGCTCGCACTACGAACGGGTGTTAGTCGTCAGACGATCATGAGTATAGAACGTGGAGATACAAACCCTTCTGTTCTTCTCGCTTTCAAAATTTCCTCCGCACTCGAAAATCCTATTGTGGATGTGTTTGCAATGGAAGGGACGTTGGTTCCGGTGTAGGGGTTGAAAAGTGACCAGAAGAAAGATCCACTATAAAGATCTGCGGTTCTTTTTTCCCATTCCACTCATCTTTGCCAATACGGGCAACAACATCAAACTTGTCGCTACTATTTGCTAAATGCGCCAATCCAAATCCAATAGATTTTACGCCACTGATGCGTGCTTGCAGGTGCGTTAAATCTTTTCCGCACGTACGAACATCTTGCAGAGAAACATTTTGCAAAAGAAAGAGTGGCTCTGGATTTCCTTGCCCAAAGGGTTCTAGCATTCGAAGCTTTTCACAGAACAGCGTGGTGATATCTTTCGCATCAAGTATTGCATCAATGCGTAAAGTAGGAACGAGAAGTTGTTCATCGACTTGTGCACATATATCTTCTGTAAGCCGCTCACGTAACGCATCAAAATTTTTCAAATCAAATGTACAACCTGCCGCCTGCGCATGCCCGCCGTAACGTATGAGTAGGTCACGTACGCGCCCCAAACCCTCTGCAATGTTATAGCATGACGGGCTACGCAAAGATGCTGTGCAGGTTCTGCCATCTGTGTGTGCAACGAGGCTTGGTTTACCAAAGTGTTCGGTGAGTTTTCCTGCAATAAGCCCGACTATTCCGTGTGGATATTCTCCGCTCACTTGTGCAAGGAATGGTGGAAGCGCCTCACAATCAAATTCTTGTACGGCACTATCAAGCAGTGTTCGCGTACTGTCCTGACGTTGCTCATTCAGTAGGTCAAGTTGTGCCAATGCATCACCACCATCGAGTAGCGCTTGTAGTGCAATGTCCGCCTCTGTCATACGGCCTGCAGCATTAATACGTGGAGCGACGCGGAAGGCAATGTCCGTAGAAGTCATCGGTGCATCTTTTGATTTACAGCGCTCGCGAAGTTGTCCGATAGGACCTCCCTCAAGAGAAGTCAGTGCCTTCAGTCCCAATTGCACAAGTGTGCGGTTATGGCCTCTGAGTTCTACAAGATCTCCAACTGTACCAAACATTGCAAGGGCGGCGTCTTCTGCCATACCGTCCCACTGTCGATCTTCAAGTGCATTGAGCAGAGCAAACACCACGCCGGCTCCTGCAGGATGTGGCAGCGGGTGCGAGCAGAGCGCAGGGTGGATTAGTGCAAATGCTTGTGGCAACTCTTCGTGCAAGCTGTGGTGATCGGTCACGATGACATCCACCCCGTTCTCAGAGAGCATGCCAATTTCTTTTACTGATGTGATACCAGTGTCACAAGTGATCAGTAGTTTTACTCCTGCTTCAATAATTTCTTTTGATGTGGCACTTTTCAGTCCATAGCCATCACGCACACGATGTGGCAAACGTATATACGGTTTTTGTCCGTGCCTACGAAAGTAGCGAACAAGTTGTGCAACAGCTGTAACACCATCGCAGTCGTAGTCTCCAAAAATTCCTATGAGCTCATTACGATCTATTGCAGATTGAATACGTTGCACAGTTTTGTTCATATCAGGATAGATTGATGGTGGTACCAACGTAGTATCCTCTGCTATACCTCGCTCTTTTAAGAGTCGCAGAAGCACGTGGGAGGCGTTGAGAGCCTCGCTTCGCTCGGGGAGAGTCCAACGCTTACCGGTGAGTGAGAGAGTGCTCATAGGCAACTAGTATTGCGTATTTTGTATCACGTATCACGTATCAATGATCAGGAAATTTTCCAGAAATACGAAATACGCAATACAGTATACGAAATACGCTAGTATTTGAAGTTCCAAACTCTTTTAGAACGTCCGTACTTGTGTCTCAGATTTCTTCGCTCTTCGCAGAACATAGAATATAGATCCAAGCATAACCATCGCAGCCAGAATACTACCGGCACCCGTAGGGGCTAGGTCGCCTGCAGACGAGTGTAGCACTTGCTGCAACTGAGAAGTTGCTTGGTTCTGATTAACGCGAGAGAGCAATCGCATAGTGCGGAGCAGTTCGAGATTAGCAGGGTCATCAAGTCCTGCCTGTGGAACGCTACCAAAGATTCCCTGTGGCAGTCCTCCTTGAGCTCCTGCTGGCACAACGTAATAACCACCCTGTGGGAAGCCAAACTGCCCAGTCGGTTCTGGGGCAGAAGCAAACACCGGCTCTTCAACAATTGGATGTTGTAATTCAAATGCTCGATCTTGTTCACGCTCTCGACGCGCTGCGGATTCTCCGGATTGAATTGCCGTTCTTGCTTGTGCTTCACGAGCTGTTGGCGGCAAAAAGAGTTCACGACTCAGAAGCACCTCTTCTGGATTTAAGTACGCAAGCGCAGTCGTAGGAGTTACCAAGAGTGTGAGCAGGGCCGTGAATGTGAATTTCTTAATCATCGAATTATTATACAGGAATTTTAGCCTTTTAACAATCATCTCCACCACCCAGAACACAGAGGAATACCTCATGCTCATCTAATACGCCATCTCCGTCACTATCGACCTTTCGCGGATTATATTCACCACTTCCAGGTTCGTACTCACCATTGAGGTTTTTGTCTTCTCCACGGAGGTCTTGACCCTTGTTTACCTTACAAAGACCATCGCAGAGACCATCACGATCAGTATCCCACTGTGTAGGATTGGTTTCTCCTGGTTCGAAGCGACCGTTGCGGTTTGCATCCTCAATACCATCAATAATTCCGTCACCATCGGAGTCGCGCTTGGTAGGGTGGCTTCCCATACGGAAGACTTCCAATCCATCCAAGATACCATCTCCATCGGTGTCAGGATTTTTATTGTCAGAACCGTATCCTCGTTCGAGTGCGTTATTGAGTCCATCACCATCAGTATCTGCTCCGACAGGAATAGATTTCTCTGTCATAACAAAGCACGTATTTCCTCCGGTAAAGATTTCTACCTGATGTCGAATACGTGACTGCGTTCGGTTTCGTGTTTCATTTAAGTCCTGTGCTGTGAGATTTTCGAATACAGAGAAAGTACGCCTGCGTTGTGCAATGAGCTCCTGTCTGCGGAATTCACGTTCTGCTTCTGAGAGAAAGAGATCTCCCGGAAACCCACGACGCACATTGTTGCTGGAGTCATGGATATTCTGTGGGAAGCAATATCCCCAGTAGCGAACAGTATCTCCTTTGCGACCAAACAGTACCTTGCGTGTGATGCGCGTAATCTCTTCGGGGATATGCACCATTACTTCCCTCTCTGCAGGAATAGTACTCCCGGAGAGCACTTTTGCCGCTGTAATCGTTACCCATTCCGACCGATGCATCTGGTGCTTTGGAAGCAGACGTCCTTCCATCGACTCAAAACCACCACGGGAAAATCCGTATGCAACGAGTACAAGCGACAGAGCACCAAGTGTCATGGTAGCTCTTTGTAGTACTTTTCGTGTTGTGTGTGTGTTGAGCGAAACCATCAAGATATTATAGCAGATTTTACGTATTCCTGCTTACATAATAGTATGATTATGACATGATTTACAAATAGTCAATAGTCATTAGTCAATAGTCATTAGGGCAGAATTATTACACTCATTTCTTTATCCACTATCCACTATCCACTATCCTCTCCCTGATTTATGTCCAAAGACTACTATTCCACTCTCGGCGTAGGCAAATCAGCAACTTCAGCAGATATTAAGAAGGCGTATCGCAATCTTTCGAAGGAATGGCATCCCGATAAACACAAAGGGGATAAGGCTGCAGAGTCCAAATTTAAAGAGATCAACGAGGCATACGAGATACTTGGAAACGAAAAGCGCAGAAAGCAGTACGATACATTCGGATCAACCGGAGGGCCCGGAGGTGGAGGTGCAGGTTTCGGCGGGTTTGATTTCTCCGGATTTCAACAGGGAGATATGGGAGACCTGGGAGATATCTTTTCCAGTTTTTTCGGAGGTGGAGGTGGCGGTCGGGGGCGTAAGCCCGATAACAGAGGGTCCGATCTTCAGGTGCGCATCAGTATCGATTTTGCCGAGGTCGTAAACGGAGTCAGTAAAACCATCGCCATCGAAAAATTAGCTCAGTGCAAAGAGTGCGATGGCACGGGTGCCGAGGGAGGGTCTGTAAAAACTTGTACAGAGTGTAATGGTACAGGGCAGATTACGCGTACAGCACAGTCCTTTTTTGGAGTAGTACAACAGTCTGTACAGTGTGCGAAATGTGAGGGCAAAGGGAAAATCCCAGAAACTCCTTGTAAGGCATGTAGTGGAGAGGGGCGTAAACGAGAAAAGACACAACTCACTATTGATGTTCCCGCGGGAATAGATGACGGACAAACATTGCGAATAACAGGGGAGGGAAATGCGGGTTCGCAGGGGGCACCTGCTGGTGATCTTTTTGTCATTGTGCAGGTCACACCAGACAAGCGCTTCATTCGTGACGGCAATGACATTCGATCCGAAGTTTCTGTTTCCGTAGTCGACGCAACACTCGGAACAGAAGTTTCCGTACCCACTGTCCACGGAGAAGTCACACTCAAAATCCCTACAGGCACACAGCCAGGAACAGTGATGCGACTTAAATCCAAAGGAGTGCCGCAGCTCAATTCCTCTCGCTTAGGGGATCACTACGTAACGGTACAGATAGACATACCGCGTAAGCTTTCCCGTGCAGAAAAGAAGCTCTTCGAGCAGCTACGGGAAGCCAAATAGCCAGAACCACACTTTTCTTGACTCCTCCTGAGGAAGGAGTACAGTTTTCGGTAAGTTAGGTCTTTATCAGCATAAGTTGATGAGTTGCAGATGCAGAGTGCAGTAGGGAGTCCCGTATCGAGGACTACTACCACGATCGCATCTGTCAGCTGAAGCTGATAGGCCATCCTTGTCACGGATCTCACTCTGAGGTTCGTTGTTCTGGCCATCTCGGCCATGTTTGTTTTGTTTGGGCAATTGTGCCCGGAAGGAGTTCTTCTGATGAAGAAACATGTTTTTTGGCTGGCACTCCTTGTGCCATTGGTGATGCTCGTGATTTCGATCACGGCATCCGAAGAAGCAACGGCCAATCTGAAGGCAAAAGCGACACCACCGACAACTACGGAGGCAATCAACGATGATGCCGGTGGCATAGACGTCGCCGCCGTGATCGTCGGAAACCAAGCTGGTCTCGCCAACGCCGAGAACGCGTACGCCAACGAAAAGAACGCGCAGGTAGTCGCGAAGCAGAAGGCCCAAATGTCGGCTCCACAGGAGGTGCGGCGTTATGCTGCACCAATTGTCGGTATCGTCGAGACAAAGTCGGCATTTCTGACCACTTCCTGAATCGGCTCGTTGACCTGTTTTTTCAAGAAAAGGCTTGATTTGGCCGCGGGGACCCCTTGGTCCCCCGGCCGCTTTTAGATATCCAAATTATCCAATCCTCCAATCGACCTCACCCCCAGCCCCTCTCCTCTTACGGAGGAGAGGGGAGCTTCGTGATACAATATCTTTCCTATGAATGAAGAAGCTCAGTATCGGCTCTACAAAAAACGTAAATGCACATTTACGAAGAAATTGCGGCGTTCTATGACGCCAACTGAAACAATACTCTGGGAAATACTCAGAAATCGAAAGTTTAAGGGATTAAAGTTTCGTCGGCAGGTGAACATTGGCCACTATATTGTGGATTTTCTCTGCAAAGAATACAAAGTAGTACTGGAGATAGATGGAGGTATTCATGAAGAAGAAGCTCAGAAAGAACATGATCAATGTCGTACGATCTTTTTGAGTGAACATGGTTATAAGATATTACGCATCAAGAATGAGGATATATACAACAACCTTCAATTCACTTTGGAAAATATTTACAGCTTCATACAAAAACAGGATACCAAACAGTTCCCTCTCCTTCGCAAAGGAGAGGGGTAGGGTGAGGTCGGCTGTAGGATTGCTTCAGATATCCAAATTATCCAACCCATCATCTTTACTCTCCACGATCACCGGAGCAAGCTCCTCACCATCACTTACTTTCGATTCATCTTTTAATTTCAAAACGATCTGTCGATAGTCACCGTCACCACTACTCTCTGTTGTAAGGTCTGCAAGCTCCGGAGTATTGGCAACATGCAGGTGTACAATGCGGCGGAAGTATGGACTCATAGGGGCAAGGGCTACGCGGCTTCCGGTGCGTCGCACAAAGTCTGCTTTTTGCTCGGCGATCTTCTTCACTTTGTCTTCCTGAGACTTACGATATCCATCGACATCCAATACCAAAAATGGACTGCGATCTAAGTTCTCTTTTTGGCGAATAATAGATTTTGCTAAGTGCTGAATCGAATTCAGTGTCTCCCCGTGCCAGCCGATAATACGACTAGCCATAGAAGACGTAATCTCTGCATGGGTCATATCCTCACGCTCTTCTACTGCAATAGAGTCAAAAGGAAGGCCCAGTTCGGTAAGGAGATTGCCGACGATTTCCTTTATCAGATCTGCATTCATGTTGAACTGAGAATAGCGAAGTCAGCTCTGTCTGAGAAGCAAAAAAATGCAGTTAGCAGTTGGCAATTTAGCAGTTAGCTAACTGCAAACTGCAAACTGCTAAAAGCCCCCGTGATTTACGGAGGCTTTTATTACGTTTGAAAGAATCTCTTAGTTACGAACAGCGTCCTTAAGAGTCTTACCAGCTTTGAAGGATGGAACCCTCATTGCAGGAATAGAAATGCGCTGGCTTGGATTGCGTGGGTTTACCCCAGTGCGAGCAGCGCGGTTAGAAACTTTGAAGGTACCGAAACCAGTAATGGTAACGGAGTTGCCCTTCTTCAGCTCTTTTGTTACGAGAGTAACAAGTGCATCAAGTGATGCAGCAGCGCTTCGCTTGGTAATACCAGCAGCGTCTGCGATGGCGTTAATGATATCCTGTTTGGACATAGGATAAAGGGGAAAGATGTAACTCAAGTAAAAGTTTACGGTCGCATTAGGCTTACGCAAGCCAAAAATACGCTGTCCAGAGAAAAATTGCACACAAAAAGTCTATAAAATGGCTAAATAAAGCCAAAACCTATTGAATACCAAAGGTGATCAGTGTGGAAAGTAATCTTTACTCTCACACAATGTTTTACGGCGGTAAGCAAGTGTCAGAGCGGAGTTTGACAACATCCCACCCCACCCCTACCCTCCCACTCATGTCACAACTTGTTATCGTAGAGAGCCCGACAAAGGCAAAGACCATCAAGAAATTTTTGGGAAAAGACTACAACGTGCAAGCAAGCATGGGGCACGTCCGTGACCTTCCAAGTTCGGGACTTGCAGTAGATACCGAAGGTGACTTTAAGCCGGAGTATGAAATCCCTGAAGAAAAAAAAGCGACGGTGTTGTCACTGCGTAAGGCAATGAAAGAAGCAGATGGCCTCCTAATCGCAACTGATGAAGACCGCGAAGGGGAAGCCATAGGGTGGCACCTTATTCAGGCGCTCAAACCAAAAAAAGAGCAGAAGGTGAAGCGTATCGTGTTCCACGAGATTACAAAGTCTGCAATAGATGAAGCGGTTGCCAACCCAAGAGAGATTGATACCAAGCTTGTAGAAGCACAACAAGCGAGGCGTATCTTAGATCGTCTCGTGGGATACACGCTCTCTCCATTTTTGTGGAAGACAGTGTACCGAGGACTTTCTGCAGGACGTGTACAGTCTGTTGCCGTACGTATTATTGTCGATAGAGAGCGCGAGATTTTAGCCTTTAATCCCGAGGAGTATTGGACAATAGACGCAGAACTTTCCAAAGAAAATGACGAAACATTTACTGCAGGTCTTCGGCAAAAAGACGGAAAGAAGTTTGTGCCGACTTCTCAAAAAGAATCCGATCAAGTTCTCAAAGATATCGACGGAAAAGATTGGTCAGTATCGGAGATCGAAGAAAAAGAACTCAAGAAAAATCCTCCAGCACCGTTTACAACATCAACCTTGCAACAAGAAGCAGGTCGCAAACTTGGCTTCTCGGTAAAGCAAACGATGGTAGTTGCTCAGCAGCTGTATGAAGGTATGAGTCTTGGTAAAGGAGAAGAGACGACAGGTCTTATCACCTACATGCGTACAGACAGTGTTAGCCTTAGCGAAAAAGCTCTTGCAGATGCAAAGTCGACTATCGAAACGCAGTTTGGTCGTGAGTATGTGTTGTCGACTCCGAGGCTCTACAAAACGAAGAGTAAAGGAGCACAAGAAGCGCACGAAGCGATTCGTCCTACAGAGATGTCACGTACTCCAGCATCCTTAAAAGAAGTACTCGACCATCAACAACTCAAGCTCTACACACTCATTTGGAATCGAACAATGGCGACCCAGATGGCTGCCGCAGAACTCAAAAGAATTGGTGCTGATATTTCTGTTGCGCAGTACACGTTCCGTGCAACGGGACAGACGGTTATCTTTGATGGATACTATCGCGCATACTCTGAGAGTACAGATGCATCTCAAGATGAACATCGTAAAGATGACGAAGAAGGAAGCGAGCAAAGCGGAGACAAATTCCTTCCAGAGCTTTCCCAAGGCGAAGCTCTAAAGAAAGAGGAAGTTACGCCAGAGCAACACTTTACGAAACCACCTCCGCGGTACACAGAGGCAAGTCTTGTTAAAAAATTGGAAGATGAAGGTATCGGACGACCGAGCACATACGCACCAACCATTTCTACTGTGCAGGCACGCGGATACATTCGCAAAGATGGGAAACAATTGGCACCCGAAGACGTTGCATTCACAGTGACTGATCTTCTGACAGAACATTTTACGGATATCGTTGATCTCAAATTCACCGCGAACATGGAAGATAAACTTGATAGAATTGCTGATGGAAAAGAAGATCGTACTACGTTCCTTAAGGGATTCTTTATCCCCTTTAAGCAGCTTGTCGATAGCAAAGGAAAAGAAGTAAAAAAAGAAGACGTCCTCAAAGAAAAAGTTCTTGGAAAAGATAAAGAAACAGGTTTGGATATTGTAGTCCTTACTGGCCGCTTTGGTCCGTACATTCAAGTAGGAACTCCTGCAGATGTAAAAGAAGGAAAGATCAAAGGTAAGCCAAAAAGCTCTAGCCTCTCAAAGGGTATGACCAAAGAAACAGTGACTCTGGAAGACGCACTCGCACTCCTGAGTTTCCCGCGCACGCTTACACACAAAGACGGAGAAGATATCACGGTAAACCGCGGACGCTACGGTCCGTATATCAAGTGGGGGAAGGTAACAGTTTCTCTTCCGGAAGACGTGGACCCTCTGACTGTAGAACTTGCACAGGCAGAGGAATTAATTGCCACCGCGAAAGATCGCAAGAAGAAAGAAGCGGAGCCGCTTAAAGTTTTGGGAGAAGACCCTAATACCAAGGGAGAAGTGGTCATCAAAGATGGTCGTTACAGCCCCTATGTTACAGATGGAAAGACGAACGCCTCTATTCCCAAGCGCTTTATGCCGGAAGATGTTGATCTGATAATGGCCTGTGAACTCCTCGAAAAGAAGCGTAATGCCCCACCCAGAAAGAAAGGTGCTTGGGGAGGGAAGAAGAAGTAGTCACAACTCTTTGTTACTTTTCAGATGAATGTTCTTCTTGTCCCTTTTTTCTTGATAAAAAAGGGACAGAAAAAATCAAGACTCGCGCAGACTCGTGCGAAGCAATAGCTCTACTACAGAGATAGCGCTCCTCAACTAAGGTCACTGCGTTTGCCTGCGGCAACTTAGCATTCGTCGCTATATACCTATAACTCTACATGGTTCTTCGCCCTCAGACAGATGCGCTCGTCAGTATGGAGACAACTCGTCTGCCACTGTAGTGTGGACGAAGATCACCCCGCATGGATAATCTTCTTAGCGACGCAGTGCGAAGCTGCGCAGCAGACTTCGTCCAGGAGCGCACACTCTGTTCTCTCGTTATTGCTTCGTTCACATCAGTGGCAAAGATTTTTGGTTACTTTGTATCTACAAAGTAACAAAGAGAAGCCATTTTAAGAAAATTACTTGACTTTTATAGGTGAATAATATAGTATAAAGGCATATTTTCACCTATTAAATGCACGGAACTACGCTAAACAACATAGAAGAGCTCAAAAACCGCTTTGATACGGGTAAATGCGGCAAAGAGTCTCTACTTACCCTACTAGAGGAGGCAGAGCTCCCAGAGCTTGTGTTTAACTCGAATGCGATTGAGAATTCAACCCTAACACTCGACGAAACAGAACAAATTCTTGAGCACCAGGTTTTGCCGCCAAATAGCAGTCAACGTGAAGTATTCGAAGCGATTAACCTCGGGAAAGTAAACGAGTACCTTACCGCGAAGCTTGCGAAGGAGGAGGTACTCTCTCAAGACATGATTCTTCTTGTACACGGCACACTTCTTAGCCATATTAATGATGAGTTCGCGGGATGCTTTCGTAAAACCAAAGAGTATGTGCGCGTAGGCAAGCACATTGCTCCACCTCCAGAAAAACTTCTTGGATTGATGGATAGCCTGATGGCAGATTTTGCCGATGAGTCAGAGCACCCGCTCGATCGCATTATTCTCTTTCATCTGGCATTCGAGTATATCCACCCATTCCTCGATGGAAACGGTCGTGTTGGTAGGGCACTCCTCAACTTCCAACTCAAATCCGTTGGCTATCCACCAATTATCATCCGAAATAAAGAGAAAAAAGACTATTATAAAGCACTGCAGGCTTATGATGATAAAGGCAATACAAAGCCATTTGAGCATATCATTGCCTTGCTGCTCAAGGAGAGTTTGCACAAGCGCATTGCGTACCTGGAAAGCGATAAAATCGTGCCTATTAGTAGGCTCAGCAAAGATCATTCAAAGCATAGCTCGCAGGTTATTTCCAATGCTGCAAAGAAACAGTCTCTACCGGCATTTAGAGAGCGTGGTCGGTGGAAGGTAGGGAAATGTGGCTTTGCTCGATGGGAGAAAAGTCATGGACATTCTTCGTAACAAGAAGCGATCCTGATCGTTTGTACTTACTCATGGAGAACCATTATTCATCAACGCTATCCATCTATTGGAATGCCTTAAAAAAGTATCCAAAATCCACTGTAACCATGTTTTTGAGCTTCGGAACAGCGTTTGTGTTTGCAGACTTTGGGTTTTCCTATTTCATGAAAAAAATCATCGATGTGATTTCTGTACAAACAGTAGCGGTGGCTACCTGGCAACAGGCATCAACGTATGTCCTTATGGCATTTGCTTCTATGTTTATCGGAATAATCCTCTTTCGTATCGGAGATTGGGCCATCGTATACTCGCAAACACGGGTCATGGCAGACCTAACAAATCATTGCTTTGCTGTACTATCCAATCACTCCTATACATTTTTTAGTAACAGCTTCACAGGAAGTTTGGTGGCAAAGACGCGTCGCTTCGTTCGGTCATTTGAATCGATGCACGATAAAATTGTGTATGCGTTCTGGTTCTCATTAGTAAAAGCCGTTGGAGCTACGATAGTCCTCTTTTGGCTGAAACCAGTGCTCGGTTTTATGATGATTGGTTGGATAGTGACGTACGGTTTGATGGTAAAAATATTGTTACCATTTCAACTGAGCCGTGATCTCGTGAATGCAGAATCTGATACAGCAGTTACAGGTCAACTCGCAGATGCTATTACAGGGATACTCAACATTAAGATGTTTGGGACAAGAAGTGCAGAGCGAAAAAACTTTGATACCTATGTTAGTCGTCAGCAAAAAGCACGGAGTAGAGCATGGAATTTTAAAACAGTGACAGATGGATTTAAAGCGATCTCCATGATGATTATCGAATTTGCCATTATGTACCATGCACTATATTTGTGGCTTAATGGAGAGATAACTGTGGGGTCTATGGTACTGATACAGAGCGTACTTCTGATTGTAGTGCAGGAGTTTTGGTCTCTGGCACGTTCGGTAGCAGAGTTTACGACAGCTCTTGCAGATTCCGATGAGATGACGTCCATCATCACTCTTCCGATAGAGGTACAAGATCCAGAAGTACCAGAAGAAAAACGTATCAACCAAGGAAGTATTACATTTGCAGATGTCCAATTTTCCTATCAAGAAGGTGCACCAATTTTGCAAAACTTTTCTCTATCAATTCCGTTCGGTCAACGCGTTGGTTTAGTTGGTCACAGTGGCGCAGGAAAGTCTACACTCTTCAAGCTCATTTTGCGTTTTGCGGATATTCAGAAGGGAAACATCAGTATTGATGGTCAGGATATTACCGCAATTACCCAAGATGTTTTACGCAGAAGCATTAGCTACGTGCCACAAGATCCTATCTTGTTTCACCGTACGCTGTTCGAAAATATTTCCTACGCATTAACCGATGCAACAAGCCAAGAAGTAATGCAGGCATCGGTGTCAGCACACGCACACGAGTTTATTACTGGTTTACCAATGGGATACGAAACACTCGTTGGAGAACGTGGTATCAAACTGAGTGGTGGAGAGCGCCAACGCGTCGCACTTGCTCGCGTAATGCTGAAAGACGCTCCAGTACTCCTTATGGATGAAGCCACCAGTTCCCTCGATTCCATCAGTGAAAAATATATTCAAGATAATCTAGAAACACTCATGAAAGGACGAACAGTGTTAGCTATCGCTCACCGTATTTCTACCATTAGCCAAATGGATAGAATTCTTGTGATGGATAAAGGAAAAATCGTCGAAGATGGTAACCATCAAGAATTACTTGATAAAAACGGTGTCTACGCAGATTTGTGGAACCATCAGGTGAATGGGTTTATTCAGTAAGAATGGTGGCGTAGTTAATATAATTTTACGTACTGGTGCAATACTAGTATCATCAATGAAGTTTTCTGAGTAAATGAAGCATCCCACATTTACAAGTTCCATAGGCATCGCTTCGATCATCGCACTTGTTGCAATCTCGATTGTGGTTTCCGATCTACAACTTCAGGGACAAGTTTCTTCTCAATCCGGTGTGTTCTTGATTGATGATACATCTACAGAAGTCACCATTCCGGCAAATACTCATGTGGGTCTTCAGTATATGCAGGGTAATACCTTTCTTATAGATCAGGGAGCTAATCAGCAAGGAGATGGAGAATGGAGAGTTTATGAGTATGATGGAACAGAGCCTCCGTACAAAGAGAAGAATTTCTTTCTCTCTCCAGCACTCAGGCAACAACATACAGGGGCATACGATCTAACTACTATGCAACCCAAGGAGCTGTATTACATCTTTTCCGATACTACAATGATCTTTAGCCCACTCACCGGGCTACGTCTACTTTCGGCAAGTCAAAGTTCTCTGTCATCCAGTCAAGGATTACATCCTGCCGCAGGCCCCGTCTGCGGTAACGGTGATCCATCACAAGGAGGCAATGATACCGAAGATGGAGAAGAGTGTGATGATGGAAACTTGGTCAGTGGTGATGGGTGTAGTGGTACAGATCACCCAAACGGTACGTGCACTGCTGAGTTCTGCGGAGACGGATACCACGATGCAGATGGCATTAATGGGCTTTGGCCAGAGGAGTGTGATGATGGAAGCGTGTGTTACAAAAATGGAGTTCCAATGATAGATACTGCTGGAAATGCCGTTCAGTGCTCAGCATTCGGATATGATTCAGTTTGTGGCGGAGATGACACGGAATGTCTCCCTATCAGTTTTGATGGTTGTAGCAACAACTGCACTCTCGAATATTGTGGTGATGGTGAGATCATCCCCGAAGCAGGAGAACAATGTGATGATGACAATTCTCAATCAGATGATGGATGCAGCTCAATTTGCAAGGTCGAAAATGGATGGACATGTAGTGGAATGCCGAGTGTGTGTAATAACAATTCTTCGCCGTCAGGCCCCGTCTGCGGTAACGGTGATCCATCACAAGGAGGCAATGATGCCGAAGACGGAGAAGAGTGTGATGATGGAAATCTAGTCAGTGGTGATGGATGTAGTGGTACAGATCACCCCAATGGCGGTTGCACTGCGGAGTTCTGTGGAGATGGATACCATGATGCAGATGGCATTCAAGGGCTATGGCCGGAGGAGTGTGACGACGCAGGATACTGCTTCGCAGAAGATACATCTCCTTGGCCAGAAAATGCCCTACTCGATGCACAAGGAAACCGCATTCGCTGCACTACCATGGGCTGGCCAGACCAACTGGAGTGCGGAGAAGATGCCGAATGTATTGTTGCTTCCTTCGATGGTTGTGACACGTCATGCATCACTGAATTCTGTGGAGATGGTATTTTCCAACCACCAGGAAAAGATGGATTCCTTGGCACTCCAGATGACGAAGAGTGTGATGGTACACCAGGCTGTTCTTCTACCTGTAAAAAAACACAGCCTGCAGTTTCTTCTAAATCCTCCAAATCTTCAGTTGCCAGCAGCCCTCCTCCAGCTCCCGTTTGTGGAAATGGAGTGAAAGAGGGAGACGAACAGTGTGATGACGGATCAAGTAATGGGAGCGTATGTACTCCAGGGTATGGATCTTCCTGCTCGTACTGTTCAAACGAATGTAAGACGGTTGGGGTCGTGGGTCCAAGATGTGGAGATAGCAATACAGATACGCAGCACAGTGAAACATGTGATCAAGGACCAAGTAATGGCAGTGTATGTGTAGCCAACTACAATGGCACATGTAACTACTGTGCAAGTGATTGTAAAGACTGGATCACTGTACAAGGTTCGTATTGCGGAGATGGAAACATAGATACAGCAAGTGGTGAAGAGTGTGATGATAACAATACTACGAATGGAGATGGATGTGATAGCACTTGCAAGAATGAGGCAGTTGCTTCCTGCGGAGAAGGATTACCTCTTAAACCTTGGTATGAGAGCGACATTCGTATACCAATGCTATTTACCTCAGAGCGGTGGACAACACCTTTCCCAAGCTCGAATCAAGATATTTTCGATGCCAATAAACGCAGAAAGAATGCAAACAAGATGCAGGAACGATATAACAGTAACAACGTACCAGATGTACAGCTTTGCGACCCTGAGGATGCTGTAGGAATCTATGGTGTTAATGCGGATGCTATGGAAGGAGGTATCGGAGAAATTGTTGTAAACTCCAGCAGCTGCGTAGCCCTTGTTATTGCTGGAAATCCAAATGATTGGATAGTAGGTACCGTAAATGGTAGTGCTATTTCCGAGGTGATTACCGTCGGTACCCGAATACGCGGAGTACCAAGTAGTAGGATACAAAATATATCTGTAAATACTGCCAATTGGCCCTGTCAGAGAATGTCAGGTTGCATAGGTAATGGAGCTGGACTACCAGGATTTATAAATGCAGGAAGAAAGTATATAACCAATGGAGATGCGCTAACCCAGCTAGGGGGCTTTTTCACACTTGGAAACTATGATCGATTCAATGCGACTCGAGGATATATCGCTGGAGCTAAAGACGCTTCACTCATGAAAGATGAATGGGTTATTCGCACACCAGTGAATTATGTTGTCTATAAGACAGGGCCGAATTCCGAAAAGCATTATGAAAGCTGGGGTCCTTATCTGGAAGACCAAGGTGGTGTTGGACCAGCTGTAGAACCATCGGATATGGTATCTGGATGGATGGTACAAAAAGATGACATTGGAAATGTTGTATCCACAAGGCGTCTTCCAGTAGCAATGAACTTTGTGAATGGTATGAAATACGATGCACAGCGTGATGTGCTGTATGGCATTGAAGGTGGAGTAACAGCAAAGATGGTTGCCTTAGATGGAATAAGTTTGAATGTCCTATTCGAAGGACCAGATTTGCAACGAACAGGTCAAACTCCATACTATGCTATTCACATTTTGCAATCTGGTGATCCGCTTCTCCATTATGGATCTAGATTGGGATATGGATCAGCAGGTCCGTTCTTCGAAACGTATAATAAGAACAACTTGAGTCTTATCAAAAGTCAGAATCTTAAACTCATACCATGGATGATTCTGAGTAGAACGGTATTCCCTCCAACCGTTGCACAAACAGTACTCGATGCAGAAAAAAATATTCTCTACGCTATAGCCATTGGTCGAACAGGGGATAGATATGACCAGCGAAGTAATACATATCTTTCACATCTTGTTTCCATAGATACCAATACACTTTCTATTATCGATTCAGTGCGTACGTCTGTATCTGGTGGCTATAGCAATGCTATAACATCGCTACATTCCTACGATAAGGAGAGAGACAGGCTCATTCTCGGTTCCATTGGAACATCGACAACAAGTATCTTCGATACATCTGGTAGAGGCATACAAGAAATTTTCGACAGTCAGAATAATTTCTACAGGGCAAAGTATTACCCTGATGTCGGCAAGCTATCGGGGACTCTTGAGCGCTATAATATAATATCTGGGTACAATATTGTTAATGTAGAAGACGGTAGTAAGACTACGTCAGGGAATAAGTGTGGGCAGTAGCAAGCGAAAAAAAACCGCTATAATAGGAATACAAGCAACAGAAGAAACATTGCTCTAGCCATAGGTTAGAACGTGAGGTTTTGGTATAATAGTAGCTACGTAGGCGCGTAGCTCAGCTGGCTAGAGCACTGGTCTCCAAAACCAGGGGTCGTAGGTTCGAGTCCTACCGCGCCTGCCATCTGCTACAATAGATGGCAATCATGCCCATGCACATAGAAATCAGTCGGCCATTTTCCCTTCTGGTTATTGTTGGAGTGGCAGTTTTTGGACTCTCTCATCTCATAGGTAGTGGGCAGACTGCAATACTTCTTGATGCACAAGGAGGAGACGAAGCTCCGCAAGTTGCCATCCACACAGCAGAGGACGAGGTGCGCCGCGCAAGACTGGAGAGTGAACTTGCCGAGAGGCACATTGCCGTACTCAAATATCAACTCAATCGATTAGAGGAGGAGCGCAAGGTTATGGGGCCGGATTTGAGCGAAGAACTGAACGAGGAATTCCGCGCAGGCCTTCGGCTCATCGTCGAACTTATCGAGGGAAAACGCAGAGCGGATGACAAGATGGTACAGTCGTTTCAGCAAATGTGGGATGCAAACCGTGCAGGACTAGCGGCAGCGAGCCTCAGTGAAGATGATCCCATCATCAATATCTACTGGCCGGTAGAGCCAACGTATGGAATTTCTGCAATCTTCCAAGACCCAGAGTACAAGGAGTACTTTGGTATGGAGCATAACGCCATCGACATTCCTGCATTGCAGGGGACAGCTGTAGTTACTGCAGATGACGGTGTAGTCGAGGAGGTTATCGACAATGGGTCTGGCTATAACTTTGTTACCGTTCGACATGTAGGAGACTACGTAACACTGTATGGTCACCTCAGTGAATTACATGTCCAAAAAGGGCAACAAATACTTCGAGGAGATCCAATCGGTCTTAGTGGAGGAATGCCAGGAACAGCAGGTGCGGGAAATCTCTCTACAGGGCCACATGTGCACTTCGAACTTATTACGGGAGCAGGACACATCAATCCATTAAAGCATTTGCCGGCTGCGGGGGTAGAATTACGAAGCTGAAGAGAAATTTGGCTTACAAAATACTTCAAAGGTACACTGGGCTCCTATGGAGCAAACTTGTGAAATTTGTCATAATGCTTTTACGCTCACAAAGAGAGAAATTGATCTGTATAGAGAGTTTGAGCACGAACCTGTAGCGCAGTGTTTTTTTTGTCAACAAAAGCACCGAATGAGTCTGAGAAATAGTAGAAATCTATATTCAAGAACATGCGATCTGACAGGAGAGAATATTGTTACCATCTATGCCCCAGAGAAACCCTTTAAAGTGTATAAGCGAGAAGAATGGTTCGGAGACAAGTGGGACGCGACAGAATACGGGCGTGATTTTGATTTCACACGACCATTTTTTCAGCAGTACAAAGAGTTACAATTGGAAGTTCCGCGTTGCGCTCTGCTAAACGTTAATCCGGAAAATAGTGAGTACTGCAACATGTGTGTGGATAATAAAAACTGTTATCTCGTTTTTGGTGGAGACTACAATGAAGATGCAATGTATTGCACCATGAACATACGCAACCGCGACGTGGTTGATATCGATTACAGCAATACAAACGAATCAAGCTACTGGTTATTCAATGCTCACGACTGCTACGGTACGCAGTTTGCTTTTGATTCCAGCAATTGTAATGACTGTGCCTTCATGAGCAACTGCACAGGATGTACAGATTGTATTCTCTGCACGAATCTTAAAAATAAAACCCACTGCATTCGCAACCAGCAGCTTAGTAAGGAACAATACCAAGAAGAGAAAAAAAAGCTGCTCAACGGCACACACTCACAACAACAGAAAAACGTTACAGAGCACATGGAACAAAGAAGGGCTGCTATTGTTCGTGATCAACATGTCCTTGCCTGTGAAGACTGTTCCGGAGATTATCTTACGCACTCAAAGGGATGTGTTAATTGCTATTTTACGTGGGACTCAGAAGACCAAACAAATGTTATTCTCTCAGATCATGCAAACAATTGTTTCAACTGTAGCTACACCGGAAATGGTACAGAACACTGTTACAACCAAGTGGCTACTATTGGTGGAAAAGAATGTCGCTTCTCCTATTTTACTATTGATTCGTATCATGCTGAGTACTGTGAAACGATCAACAACTGCAAATATATCTTCGGCTGTATAGGGCTGCGACATAAGGAGTACTGCATTTTCAACAAGCAGTATTCGAAGGAGCAATACCAGGAACTACGGGAAAAAATTATCTCACATATGAAGGAAACCGGAGAGTGGGG
Source organism: Candidatus Peribacter sp. UBA6535 (assembly GCA_002436205.1). Taxonomy (GTDB): domain Bacteria; phylum Patescibacteriota; class Gracilibacteria; order Peribacterales; family Peribacteraceae; genus UBA2170. Next base: position 7,517 of record DJKT01000060.1, on the reverse strand, counting down.
GAAGCTCTTCCCAAAAGAACTCTCTTGTTTTGCCTACAACGAATCTACTGCACACGAGTATATGCCTCTGAGTAAAAAACAGGCCATACAAGAAGGATTCTCCTGGAAGGATGACATTGATCAGCCTGTCGAAGCTGAAAAATTCATTCCTGCTGCGAAATTGCCCGATGCCATTGATGATATCCCCGAAGACATACTTAACTGGGCTATTCAGTGTGAGCAAACGAACAAACCTTTCAAAATCCAAAAACAGGAACTAGCATTCTATCGCACACATCGAATCCCCATCCCCCACCTACATCCAAATGAACGATTTCGGAGTCGCATGGCGCTGATGAATCCATGCGTACTCTTCGACCGAACCTGTGAAAAGTGCAAAAAGCCCATTCAAACAACCTATTCTCCTGATAGATCAGAAACAGTGTATTGCGAGGAGTGTTACCTAAAGGAAGTGTATTGAGCTTTGCTCAGCAAAATCATCAGTCATACCACAGACATAGTCCTTTACCGCTTCGAAGCGTTCGGAGCCGTGAAGACGCATCAGCTCTTCTACTTTTTGCGATGGAGAATCCAGAAGATGATTACAGAGAGCGATGACAATTTCTTTTCCGTGATTCGCTCTCTTTAAAACCTGTGGGTGTAGATACATATTCTTCCAAAGAAAATTTCGCAGCTCATCTAATTTTTGACGAAGCGCCGGGGAAAATTGTACAGGACATAGACCATCAGTTTGCTCATAGATATCCATCACCAGCATATGAATCAGTGCTCCACGCAGTGAGGTATCATTTTTTTCTGCCTCTTTCTGCACCTCTTGTATCAGTTGCACTGTAGAGAGATCATCAATCGTAAAGAGTTTTGCCCGAAGGCCGTCATCGACGTCATGTCCGGTGTAGGCAATTTCATCGGCGATGTTGACGACTTGTGCTTCGAGAGATGGGGGACCCTCCAATCCTTTATCAAAAGGTGTGCGATGTTTCATCAATCCTTCTAACACCTCTGTATTCAAGTTGAGCCCTGTGTACTGCGAACTTCTCTTATCCAGTACGGTGACAATCCGCAGCGATTGCCGGTTATGTTCAAATCCTGATCCGTGACTTTCCATCCAACTATTTAGTGCATCTTCTCCTGCATGTCCGAAGGGAGGATGTCCTAAATCGTGTGCAAGAGCGATGCATTCTGTTAGATCTTCATTCAACCCCAGTGTTCTCGCCATGTCCCTACTAATTTGGGCTACTTCTACCGTATGTGTAAGCCTCGTGCGGTAATGATCACCGACTCCAGAGACAAATACCTGTGTTTTGCCCTTTAAGCGCCGAAACGATCTGCTGTGGATGATACGGTCACGATCTCGTTGAAACGGGAACCTCGTAGCATCAGGAGCTTCTGGTACCACTCTTCCTAGTTTTCCTTCGTGAGGGACTGCATAAGGAGCTAGGAGTTGATTCGCTGCCTTTATACGATCTTTGAGGTCTTGCATCAGGCAATTATCTTACATTAGAAAAACCTCACCGTAAGCATTTTGATCCGCAAAGGCGAGGTTTGATCCGTGTACTTTCTCCAGAAGATCGTCGTCCGATTACGCCTGTCCCCTGTAGTTTAAGTGGGTGGTTGCAACGTAGATCCGCAGATCTGCATGATTTAACCTCCCTGGGAACGTTGATTGAGAAGAAACGTAATCGATCCAAAACGAGTCATCTAGAACAATGCTTATGGTAGAGATCCGTATCTTGACTGTCCAAGAAGAGCGCTTGCCTCGATACTTTATCTCGGTGCAAAACGTGTGTTTGTTGAGTGGAACTACCAGTAAGTAAAGTTAACATTTAGCTCAGTATGCTTTACAAAAGTCTGATCAACTTATCAGAGCAACGTAAGAACTAAAACATTACTCACGCCTGATTGGACATCAGATTTATCACCCCCACGGTATGTAAGGTACGTTTCGGGATGGCAACATGTGCAGTCAGGGTGCCTTGTAAAGTTTTCTTGTCGCACTCCCGCTGTGATCATCTGGTCTTCGGCGATCTTTTGGAGGTCTGTGCACCTTCCGTCGAAGTATGTTTCGTCGATCCCCGGTAGCTCTATTTTCGGGTCAGAAAACTCTGCACAGGACATACAGAGTGATGGCCCTGCTGCTACGCACAGATCAGAAAGATTATTATCAAACGACTCATTCCAGGTCTGAAAATACTCTGGTATAGCTCCGGCAACCAATCCCTTCCATCCTACGTGTAATACACCTCCTCTATGGTTTACGGGATCATAGAATGCAAAGTTCTGGCAGTCGGCTGCTCGCACCATCAAATGCAAACCTTTCTCACCTGTTATTACACCATCTGCTTTCTCGGTACAGTCCATCGGAACACGAGAAATAATTGTTCGATTCCCATGGACTTGGGTGAGACGAACACAGGGGTCAGGAACACTGCGATCATCATCCTTGCTTAAAAAGCGGCAGTTGATTCGGTCAGAGAATTGAGGGAGAAGAGTGAGCATGGTCATTGGTCAATTGTCATTAGTCATTTTCATGAGGATTAGAGTATAAAACTATATTGACCATTGACCAGTGACTATAGCACTCGTAACAGCTCTGGAATCTCCCCCACAACATCAGCAGCTGTATACGCATACCCCTTCTCTTTCTCTAACTTCTCTCCCGCTTTCTTCAAGATAGTACATGCATCTTTTGCAGCATCGACTCCTGCCATACCTTGTGCAATCAGCCCTGCAATCAGCCCTGCAAGAACATCACCAGTACCACCGGTAGTAAGCCCTGCGTTGCCTCCTGTTATTTCATCCGTTGCATGACTACTAAAGACTCTATCAGTTTCTCCTTTAAGGACGATAATAGCCTGATATTCATTCGCGATATCTTGGAGGTCATTTTCTTCTACTCCCATACGCTCCAGTTCACCAAGGTGCGGTGTAAGGATCGCCTGTTTGCCGCGTACAAGATCTAACGTATTGGGTTGCAGTGCAGTTGCGTCGAGTACCATTGGAGTAGTACACGAGGCAATGATTTCCTCAAGGGCATGGACACGCTCACCAGTCTTTGCAATTCCTGATCCGAGGACAACGCAATCAAGTGGAGCGATAAGTTCCAAAATCGGTTCAATATCCGCGTCCGTAATATCATCTTCTTCAAACGGATGGACAAAAGCATTGAGCATCCAATTCTTTGCAGCTTCGCTGTGGCATGCTGGCAAGCAAATACTAAGCGTATCAATACCACTCGCCTGCGCCGCAAGCGCATTGAAAATTGGCGCACCGTGAATATAGGTGCTACCACCAACGATGGCTACTTTTCCGTTATCGCCTTTGTGGGAATCGCTGTCACGTTGCATCGAAGAGATTGTACACGAAGAATGGAGTAATTTAATAACCCAATTGCACATAAGCGCAAGTCGACAAATTTCCGCTGCACCTATACAAATTGGTATTATATTTCTAATATGGATTCTTCTGAACCTATAGGAAAAATTGCTCCGCTCGTTCTTGTAACGCTGGCCATTGGAGCGATATTTTTGTTGGCAAATACAGAAGGCAGCATTCTTCGATCGGAATTTGGAGATCCAGATGGTGGAGCTTCAATGTCTTTGGGAATCGATCCGCCATTAAATTGTACAACGAGCTCTGATTGCCCAGATGATGGTTGTGGTGCTTGCGAAAGCAATGGTTTTGAATGTACAAAGACATGCCTAGTACACTCCTGTCCTTCCGGCATATGCGAAGAAGAGGTGGTCATAGAAGAATGCGAATGTGTAGTGAGTGGCTGTTCCGATAATTCACAATGCAATGGTGGCTGCTGCATGCATGGTTCTTGTATAAGTGTTGACTGCTTACCACCTTCCGTTCCACAAGGTTGTGAGTGTGTAGATAAAGAATCAAATTCCAGTAGTGCAGGTTCACAACAGAGTGAATGTCCAGATAGCGACGAAGATGATGTTTGTGACGGAGAAGATAACTGTCCAGATTTTTACAACCCGGAGCAGAATGAAGATGATTGTGAAGGTGGTGGTAATAGTAGTGAAGGCAATAGCAGTGAAAATAATAGTGAAGGCAATAGCAGTGAAGGAGGTGGTGGTGACGGATGTGTGAACAACTGTCTTACTTGTACTCAATGTCGATTGGAAAGCCCAGATCTTGGAGCAATTTCTCCTTGTAGCAAATTGTGCACACAAAGAACTTGCAATTATCAATTTGATAAATGCACAAACCCAATAATAAGAGAAAATTTCAAACAACCCTGCGCAAAAGATCAGTGTGCAGATCAATTACAGTGTAGAACGGCTGCGGATTGTCCGGATTCTCTACCGTGTACAAGGTGCGATTGGGTCGTTGGAGAGCACAGAGCTCAGTGTGTGAAGTCTTGTAGAATGGAGTGCATCAACGGATTTTGTAAAGACGTTCCAGATACACAATTGTGCGAAGAATTTCAGTGTTCTTACAGAGAATGCACACAGCAATCGGATTGCACAGAAACATATAATTGTTCTGAATGTACGTGGCAAACACGAGGGGCTACAAGAGTGTGTGTAAAAAATTGCCCTCAAGCAGTTTGCGAGATGGAAATCGGACGTTGCATAGGTAGAAATCAGCTGACTGACTGTCCGGAATCAGCATGCCGAGACTTGAATGATTCCAGCTCATCAGAAAATCCAAGACCATCATCAAGTTCATCAATCGACTCGAATACCTGTAATCCAACTTGTTCAAGTGGTCAGTGTTGTTCGGGAGGAAGTTGCAGATCTGTTGATTGTGCCCCTGGCTCAAGACCGAATCCTGATGGAAGTTGTACTTGTATTCCTGATGTACCAGGACCTGCCTCAAGTTCATCACCGGGCACAGGGTCAAGTTCATCACCGGGCACAGGCGGAGGTCGTTGTGAAGAGGTGTGTGGTTCTCTGTACTTTCAGTGTGCCTTACAAGGATTACACTGTTTCTTGTCCAATGTTCCTGGTAGCACTGTAGCGCGCTATTGCGAATTATCGCCGATGAATCCAGGTGATACAGATTGTGGTGATGGAAGACCGGATTCCTCATCAAGTGCAACATCAAGTGCAGGTCCAGAAGATCTCTGTGGCAATGAAAACATAGATTCTGGTGAAGAATGTGATGATGGGAATACAGAGAATAACGATGGCTGTTCCAGTACATGTGCCACAGAAACATGTGGCGATGACATCCGGCAAAGCAACGAAGAGTGTGATACAGGAAGTAGAAATGGCTCAGAGAATTCTTTATGTCGGTTTAATTGCACTATCATTGAATGTGGGGACGGCGTGTTTGATTTTGGAGAAGAGTGTGATGATGGCAATGTGGTTGATGGTGATGGATGTGATTCTTCATGTCAGAACGAATCCGAATGCATCGGACCAGAGTGCCAATGTTTTGGACCAGAGTGTATCCACACAGAGTGTCACGAATCCGAGTGTGTTGTTGTCCTAGGAGAAGGCATAAATGAATGTGGCTCTGAAGTGGCATGTCCATGCACTGGAGATGATTGCCCATGCCAAGGACCAGAATGTTACCACACAGAGTGCCAAGAATCCGAGTGCGTTGTTATCGAAGGCAAGGGTCGAAATGAATGTGGTACTAACATCCGATGTAATGACTCGCTTGAGCACACTGTTTGTCAAAATCAACAGTGTAAAATGCAGTTTGGACCTGGTAATAACGAATGTGTAACTAATGTTGATTGTTCCCCGGTAGGCATGCACTACGCATGTCATAATTTGTCTTGTAGGTTAACACAAGGAAACAGGCCAAATGGATGCATAAATAACTCCGACTGCGAATCGCAATCTTCATCTACCACGACAACGGTTGCGACTACGAGGTCTACTTCGTTGAATGGTATCGTCCTTGTTGTTAGCAGTAGTCCCAAAGCAGGAAGTAGCAGCGCTGCAGCAGTAGTATTGCATGGGTCCCCGCCAGGGCCGACAGGGGTTGCTGGTATTGATATCTGTGGAGATGGAATACTGGGATTGTTCGAAGAATGTGATGATAGTAACAGGCGTGATAATGATGGATGTGACTCTACGTGTTACTCAGAAATAGGTGTATGTGGAGATGGAAAGATACAAGCACAGCTCGGAGAGCAGTGCGAGAGCACTATTCATGAAAGCACACTTCCATATGGCTGTAGTAATTGCCGCAATATTTCTCCGACATGTGGTGATACAGTACAAGACTCCGGAGAAGAGTGTGACCTTGGTACGCGTAATTCCAATATGCCAAATGAAAGTTGCCGCCTAGATTGCTCGCTACCTCGTTGTGGTGATGGAGTAGTAGATGATGATTTCCAAGAGCAATGTGATGATGGCAATCGGCTCAATAATGATGGCTGTAATAGATATTGTGAAAAGGAGGAGAAGAAGGAAGAACAACAACCTGAATCAATCGTTGCGGGAGAGCACGTTGAATACATCAATACATTATCTTTCCAGGAGCAGGCGCAGCTATTGCAGTACATTGGGATGACGCCGAATGAGCAAAACATCACCTTGCTAAGACAGGGAAAAATTCCTATATCCGAAAAACAGATATTAGTTCTTGGAGACCAATTGCGTGCTACACATGGCGCACCACAGTCTCCATATCAGATGCAATATGGGCCAATGCAACCTAGATATCAGATTCCGTTTGGGGCAATGCAACTAGGCGGATATCCGCTCCCACTTGCGCAAATGCAACCACTTATTCAAGGTCGTGGACCTATCGGTGATACGGGACCTGCTGCCGTTGTTGTCATTGGTGCAGGGGCAGCTGCAGGATTGTCGTGGATTAGAAGAAAAAGAAAGTAAAAGAATACGGACATAGCGCAAGCAAACAAATTTCCGCTGCAACTAGACAATTTGCTACCCTGTCTTGTATATGGGTGCGTTTGTATCTTCATCCACGGTAAAGCTTGTAGCATTCACAGTCCTGGTTACAGGGGCGATGCTCATCGGTATTTCCGGAAATGATGTACCTGCAAACCTCACAGCGTTTGGGTTACCGGGAGGTCCCGAAGGTTCAACAAGCCAGACGTTATGTTTTTACGGAGAAGATCAATTTGGAAATTGTATTCCCTGTGCATGTTGTGTATCAGGACAGTGTGGCTTGTGTGATCCAGCATCTCCAGGTAGCGGATGTCCACCTGGGACAATGGTGCCTCGAAGTCAGTGTGCTGCCTGTAATAATCCTTCATCTTATTGCGGAGATGGCACGGAAGACCCTGGTGAAGAATGTGACGATGGAGCTAATGTGGATGAAGATGGATGTTCTGCTGGGTGTCTGTTGGAGTTTTGTGGAGATGGTATTGAACAGCCCAGTGAACAATGTGATGATGGAGCTAATGTGGATGGAGATGGATGTTCTGCTGGGTGTCTGTTGGAGTTTTGTGGAGATGGTGTTTTGCAGATAGGACTCGGTGAACAATGTGATTTGGGTTTGATTGGAAATGCTGATCCTACTACGCGATGTAATCTAATTTGTATGATTGTTCTTCCTCCACCTCCACCACCACCTCCACC
>DJKT01000009.1:2239-18954 GCA_002436205.1 Candidatus Peribacter sp. UBA6535 | reverse complement strand
TAAGCACACCGCCTGAGTAGTACGATCGCAAGATTAAAACTTAAAGGAATAGACGGGGACCCACACAAGCGGTGGAGCATGGGGTTTAATTCGATGATAAGCGGAGCACCTCACCTAGGTTTGACATCCTCCAAATTGACTAGAAATAGTTAAGTGCCGCAAGGAATGGAGTGACAGGTGATGCACGGTCGTCGTCAGCTCGTGTCTTGAGATGTACTGTTAAGTCAGCAAACGAGCGCAACCCTCATCCTATGTTGTTTTTTCATAGGAGACTGCCGCCTCCAAGGCGGAGGAAGGTGAGGATGACGTCAGATCTGCGTGTCCCTTATACCTAGGGCAACACCCGTGCTACAATGGCTGGTACAAAGAGCAGCGACCCCGCGAGGGCAAGCAAATCTCAAAAAACCAGTCTCAGTTCGGATTGAAGTCTGCAACTCGACTTCATGAAGTTGGAATCGCTAGTAACCGTGAATCAGCTATGTCACGGTGAATATGTTCCTGGGTCTTGTACTCACCGCCCGTCAAGTCATGAAAGGCAGGGGCACCTGAAGCACCCTTACCCCTCGGGGGGGGTACCACGGTGAAACTGCTGATTGGGACTAAGTCGTAACAAGGTATCCGTAGGAGAACCTGCGGATGGAACACTTCCTTACCAGGGAATTATCTTTGGTAGCGTGCTCTGGACAGTGTCTAAAGCCAACACGCATTTCGATTGCTCGAGAGACACTCTTTCGTTTTCTGATTCTTTCCTCGAAGGAATTGGGATACGGAAGCTCGAGATCATTTCTACTTCTGCGATGCTATGAAGCAGCTCTTTTTTGTTATAGTAAATTCCAGAAAAATCATGATTTAGGCAGAAGGAATAGGTACAATAACCACCAATGCTTAAAAAGCGCTCCACCAATGCCTTAGCTATTGCCATCATTCTCCTGATTGCAGGATCTGCATTGATATTTCTTAGTGCACGTAAATCCAGTAAGGGGTGGCGCAGTGTCCGTGATGACATAATCGTTCAACTCATGCCTTCAACACACAAGGATAAGATTGATGTTATTCACAGACCATTTATTACTGATGTTGATGTAGGTGTCGTAGTCGACAAAGAAACAGATTATGAATTTGTCAGCAGCGTAATGCTCGAAGCATGGAACATTTCCGAAGATGTTCTCTACGAGCAAGCCATGAAAAACCTCAATGCAATCTCACGAAATATCAAAGTAGAAGTAGCGCAAGCTTCCGAAACTGATGAAACCGCGAAGTATATAATAGTAGAACTTGATGACGGTTACGCAGCTGCACGAATCTTAAGTGATGGAGTACGCAAAGCCATATCACGTGAACTGGGTGAGCAGTACATTGCCGCTATCCCTACACGTGACTTCCTTATTTTCTGGCACAAAGAATTTACACTCTTCGATGCATTTGCCGCACAGGTACAAACAGAATTCTCCGCCGAAACAGAGTATCCTCTCTCTCCTATTCCGCTGTTTGTCGATAGTAATGGTGTTGAAGAAATGGAAAAAGTGAAGAGTAAAGAGTAAAGAGTGGCACATCACGCATCACGCATCACATATTTCTCTTCCAGTGCATCAACCACATACTTTTGTATTTTTGAATTCTCAATTTTCTTCGTCAGATCACTCAAAAATCCCTGCACATACATCTGCCGTGCATTGGATTGGTTGATCCCACGTGAGGCAAAGTAAAACAGATCCTCCGGTGTTACTTTGGATACTGTTGCAGAATGCGATGCCTGCACATCGTTCGTCTTAATCTCCAGACTCGGAACAGCATCTACCTTCGCAGTTTCATCCAACATCAGAACATCTTCTGTGAGGTACGTATCTGTCCCCGTGCCACCTGCACCAATATCTATAAGCCCCGCACATCGAACATGTGCTTTGCCCTCTGCGACGCCCTTCATGGTTATCTCTCCTCCACCCTCTCTTCCTTCAAATACATTCCGTGCCGAAAGTGCGTGATGGTCTTTTTTGTGTGCATAAAAAATCCAATCAATATCACTCTTCGCATTTGCTCCCTTGAGATTTGATTCGATGGATTGCTCTACATCACTTCCCAATGTGATGTTTTGTAACTGCAAATGTCCGCCATCGGAGATTTTAGATGTTTGTTTGATAGCGATCTTTTTTGACTTCGCTACTTGCCTGTCGACCGAAGCCTTGGCGTAGGTGGACATACAGAGTACTGTCAGTCTCGCATTCGCATCAACAATAATATGAAGAGAGACCGCACACGCAGATTTTGGATCAAATACGACGCTCACCGTTGCGTGAGAATCTTCCTTTGCATGAATGACAACATCAGCATCTGCATCCGTAATCGTCTTTTCGATCACCTCAGAGGAAGAGACTATGATTTCGTGCACAGTAGGCATTGCTCCTAAATTGTAGCGGATAGAGGGTAATCGACAAAGAAATATATTTGATGTATAATATACTTAATGGCAAAAATGAACCCCAATTCACTCAAGGCGCTCGGAGGAGATGGTCGCGATATACCTAAGCCTGATAATATAAAATTAATACCATTAATTACATACTTTCTTGAGCAACTAGATGCAAGAGATGCTGCAATGGTTGCACTTGACTCTTCTGCAGCACACCATCCTGCATTAGAACACCTATTGGAAACCAATAGTATTACACTTGATCAATACAACATTATTGCAAAAGAAATTGCAGAGTCTCAACTAGAAACCACACTGCCACATACCAATGTACTCGATATGATTTTTAGTCGCATGTCACTAGAAAGACTACATATCTACGACGCTATTGGTTGGAATACTTATGGAGATGATGAAGGTGAAGGAATGGATGTAACGATATAAGACACATTACCCATGCCATAAATCTCGCAATAATTTACGAACGTTTACACATAACTTACCTATACGACCTGAAGGAATTTGCTGAGTAGACTCTGTAGGTTTATTTGAGCCTTTTTGTTTTTTTTCAACAAAAGTTGTATCAACTTTTCCTGGTACAAACTGTGTTTCTCTTTGCTGCTTTTTTATGGATTCTGTGTGTCGACGATAAAGAATTCTATATACATGTTCAACAAATTCTTCTGGAGGCTTATCCCTATATTCCTCATATCTAGCTTTAACTATTTCAGATTGCTTCATCAATTTGTCCCAAAGTTGTTGGTCTGTAAGTTCACTTAAAAAACCAGTACGCTCACGCCTAGAGACAACCGCCTCCCAATACGGTCCATGTGGCTTTCCGTAAGGGCTTTCCGAATATCTGTTCAACAATGTCAGCTTTCATGGCAGCGAGCTGGTAAGCGTGGTGGTTTTTCATGCTTCCATTCTGAAGCACGAATGTGTAAAGCTAATTGCTGCAATAAGAACATATTTAGTCACATATCCTATAAATATCCAATTCGATGGAGAATTGTCTAGTATAAGGTCTTGAAAACAATAAAAAAGCGTGTAAACTATCGTGGTCATGGTTCGATCAAATCGAAGCTCAGATTATTGGCCCAGAAAGGAAAATCCCATTCCTACTTGGAGAAGAGGAGGTAATTTGAATGAAGCCTCTCACTTTCAAGCAAAATTTGATGACGCGAAAAAGGATAGAACTGCAGCAATAAACGAAGGCACTCCTCTAACATCTATTACTGACTATCAACAGAATATTGCCGCTGGGATTTGCGAACTTTCTAGATTGCAAGAAGTCTCACTAGCAAATCAGTATCAAATGGCAATGGACAAACTGGATCCTACTGTGCCTAATTATCTTGAAAATCTACGAAAATTAGGTCTTGCTATTTGGAATTCAATCCAAACTGACGTTCGAAACTAAAAAACTCTAGCCTACCGAACCTTCCATCTCCATCTCAATTAGCCGGTTCATCTCTACTGCGTACTCCAGAGGAAGAAGCCGGACAATCGGTTCGATGAATCCGTTGACGATCATTGCCTTGGCTTCTTCTGTAGAAATACCACGAGAGGTGAGATAGAAGATATCCTCTTCACTTAGTTTCCCCACCGTTGCTTCGTGTGCAACAGTCACATCATTATTACGAATTTGAATATCCGGAATCGTATCTGTCCGCGAAGCTTCATCCAAAAGCAGCGCATCACACTCTACACTCGCTGTGCAGTCGTGTGCCTGTGGGGCAATTTTGAGTAGTCCTCGATACACAGATACTCCTCCATCTTTACTAATCGACTTCGAAACAACACGAGAAGATGTGTGCGGTGCTTGATGGATAACTTTTGCACCCGTATCTTGCCATTGACTGTTATTGGCAAACGCAAGCGCTAAATGGTCACACCGTGCGCCTTCCCCAGCCAAAATGCTACACGGGTAAAGCATCGTGACCCCGCTGCCCATGTTTCCTCCTATCCATTTCATCGTCGCGTCTTTTTGGATAATCGCACGCTTCGTGTTGAGGTTATACGTATCACGACTCCAGTTTTCGACAGAGCTATATCGAACCGTTGCACCCTCTTTTACAAACACCTCAACGCATCCTGCGTGCAATGCTTGCGAACCATATTTCGGCGCACTACATCCTTCGATGTAATGCACATCCGCACCTGCCTCAACAATGATCAGTGTGTGCTCAAACTGTCCCATGTTTTTAGCATTCATACGAAAGTACGCCTGCAGAGGTTCCTGCACTTTGACGCCTTCCGGTATATACAAAAATGTTCCACCACTCCAGGTAGCCCCATGTAAAGCGGCAAACTTGTGGTCGGTATTTGGAACACACTTCATAAAATACTCCTGCACTAACTTGGGGTGATCGTGCACGGCATCATCCATATCCAAAAAGATAACACCAAGATCCTCCCACTTTTGCTTTAGGGAGTGATAGATAATTTCACTCTCATATTGAGCCCCGACCCCTGCAAGCATCTTACGTTCTGCTTCGGGGATTCCAAGCCTGTCGTAGACTCTGCGGATGTCTTCGGGTACTTCATCCCAATTATCGGTCTCCTGCGTTCCGGGACGCGCATAGTAGATAATATCATCAAGATCGAGAGTTGTGAGATCTGGTCCCCAATCTGGAAGTGGCTTCTCCAAAAAGATTTTAAGTGATTCTAGTCGATGCTCCAGCATCCACGTAGGCTCACTCTTATCAGCACTGATCTGCCGTACCAACTCCTCAGAAACACCTCTCACTGCCCCCTCCGCATAGGGTGCTGGGTTTGCGGCATCAAAGACATCCCGATTGAGGTTGGAGAAGATGGGGTCCATTGAGTCCAAATTATAGCAATAAATGCCTTTCTGAGGCTAAAACATACGAAAGTATAGAATACTTTCTTGCCAAATCCTCTGTGAGGCTTTAAAAATAGAACTGTACTTATTTCCCAACCAACCTCATGGATTACAGTTCACTCTTCGATGACGATGGTAATGGTGGCTGCTGCGGTGGTAGCTGCGGAGGTGGAGACGACGGTGCAGCGCCTGCAACAGAAGAAGCAAGCGAAGAAGCATCTGAGTAGTCTCACTCACACCAATATCAAAAGACCTTTCGGGGTCTTTTTGATTATATTTGAATTAAATACCATTCTTTACATTAGTTTCTTTGACAATAGATTGTACTAGATGTACATTTCGGTACTTAAACTTATTTCACCCAAACACCCATGGGAATGAATTCCTCTCTCAATCGTCTACTTGCAGACCCAGATTCCAGAGAACGTGCTGTGCTGGAAGCAGATCTTGTTGATAAAGATGATGAAGTCGAAGGTAATGCGACACCATCGTTCCTCAATACTCTCGCGGGAGATTTAGATACTCGTGTCATCGGTATTCACAAGAATACGAACCAACGACTGATCGTCGTAACACAAGATAAAACACTACTCACACTTAAACGTAATATTGCAAAACTTGGTAAGCGTGAATGGATTGCTCCACTATCAACACTTACGACAATCATGATTGCACTTATTACTTCCAACTTCAAACGCGCACTTGGACTTGGGCCTGCTGAATGGCGCGCAATCTTTATTGTGTGTGGATTTATCGCAACTGGATGGCTAGTCGCAACTGTAAAACGCTCACTCGGTTCCAAGAACTTCCACGAAGTTATTACGGATATCTGTTACGAACTCGGTGCCAGACAAAAGCCAACTAAGAGGCGTTCGTCACGTAAAAATACAATATCTGCAAGCTCTGTTATTGCAGCCTGTAGGGCAAAGGCTCCTCATCGCAAGAAGAAGGCAAAATAAACGGTACAATATAGCGTATAATAGGCGGGCTGTATGGAACAGACCGCCTTTTCATTGGCATTCGACATTCCTGATGCTCCAAAGAAATGCACAATCTCAAAAGCGGAATGTTTTCGTGCTCTTGTCGGCCTTAAGCTGGCATTTCAGGAGAGATGCAATGAACTCATTGAGCTACAAGATTCCCTTTTGGAAGCAAAAGTACAAAGGAAAAGACATATAGATTTCCTCCGTCGAAAAAAACTCATGTCCAAAAAAAAGAAAACACACTACCTTCAGGTTTCTAGGAGGCACTATGCAAAAGGTAAACATGGGTTGCAGGAAAAAATCGATGATGTAATTCCTGTTGTAGAATTTTTCCGAGGGCAACTGACTCAGCAAATCGCCGACACACAAGAATTTGGTTTTACAGATCTTGCGGAACGTTATGCAAAAAAGGTTATAGATATTGAATCACCATTTATTATAGAGCCTGTGCCCAAAGCAGAACGTGCACCACTAACAGAGAAGCAACGAGCTATTGCAAGAGCCTGGCGAGAAGTACGCATTAAGCTCAAAAAGATTTTGGATGCTGGCGGAGCTGTTCTTCCGACATTTGATAAAGGAATGAAGGATCTTGGAGATCTCATAAAACCACATACAAAGATTCTTCCTGCTATTGCATAAACTAAGGACGCCCGAAGGCGCCCTTAGTTCCATTGGAAATATGGCTATTTCTTGATCTTGTACGTGATGTTTACATTCACAACGACTTCCTGCTCACCTGCAGGGATTGGGGGTGCAGTAGAGCCTCCATAGCCTCCTCCGACACCTTTAGCATCCATCATCTCTGCACGCATCATGACAGGACCTCCACCGTAGCCTGTCTCTTCCCAGAACCCTTGCATCTTTCCAAGGCTAACACCTAAATCTGCAGCAAGTTTCTGTGCCTTGGTTTTTGCATCTTCTATAGCCTCTGCACGAGCTTCTTCTTTAATGACCTCCGGATCATCAATCGTAAATCCAACAGATCCTGCCTGGTTTGCACCAGATCTTACTGCCGCATCCAGCACATTAGAGATCTTATCCAAGTCGCGTACCTTTACCATAAGAGACTGTGTTGCCTCAAACCCACGATCGATTCTTTTGCCTTCGTTCCAATCGAAAGCTGGATTTAAGTTTAGATACTGCGTTCGAATGTCTTTTTCTTCTACTCCAGCTGTTTCTATAGCTTCTATAACTGCTGTCATTTTATCTGTCAGCATTTTCATAGCACCAGCAGCAGTCTTTTGGCGTCCAGTTTGCACACCAAAATTGAGTGTGGCGATATCCGGAACGGCGCTTACCTTGCCACTACCTTGAATGGCAATAGTAAACTGATCCATGTGCCTAGTTTCGACAACTTTACCAGTAACGTACATACCACCGGCAACGAGTGCGACAACAATAGGAAGCCACACGGGTGGTTTGAGATACAAAGCTTTTTCTTCCATAGAAAGGAGGGGGGAATGGATATACATTGTACAAAATGTACATGCGATCAACCAGCAACTCCGAAGGAATTATTATGCATCTTCTGCAACAGAGCCAACAAGTTGTTTGTTATCTGAAACTGTAAAAGACTGAAAGTCTGCAGACTGCAAAGCTTCCATGTACCGCTTATGCAAACCAAATCTAGCTAATTGAAACGAAAGGAGAATCCGATTCTCCTCTCCTCCCTCTCCATACTTACCTTTATTTTCAAAGATACAACCAGTTGTCATACGAAGGTGCTTGATAATTGCTTCAACACTCTGTCCATCCTTCGGGGCAACAATGACATCGTATTGCGCTACTGCTTCAGTCATAGAGAATAATGAATTGGAGAGTAGTATCCTCCTTCCGTTTTATTTTTGCAAATACTTCTCATACCCCCCCTCCTCAAGTTGCTTCGCAAAGTCTTTTCCCCCACTTCCGACAATCTTTCCATCCACCATCACATGAACATGATCTGGATGAATATGTTCCAATATTCTCGCATAATGCGTAACAACAAGAGCTGAGAACCTATCACTCCGCATAGCATTAATTCCCTCAGCAACAATCTTCAACGCATCAACATCAAGGCCTGAATCCGTTTCATCAAGCATCGCAAGAAGTGGCTGCAACACATGCATCTGCAATACTTCTGCCTTCTTCTTTTCTCCACCGGAGAATCCTTGATTAACAAACCGCTCTGCAAATGCTGTGTCCATCTTTAGCCCCTGCATCTTTTCATCCAGAAGTGTTTTAAATTTTATGGGTGATGCCACTTTCATCTCTGGATGACGTGCTTTCATCTGTGCTTTATATGCTGCAAATAAAAAGCTACGCAATGAGACTCCTGCAATTTCTTTGGGATACTGGAATGCAAGAAAGAGCCCTGCAAGAGCGCGCTCATGTGACTCCATAGCAAGAAGGTCTTTGTCCAGAAACTGCACAGATCCTCCTGTTACTTCGTACCCCGGATGCCCCATCAATGTGCTAACCAAAGTGGATTTACCACTACCATTTGGCCCCATAATGGCATGCACCTGCCCCTCTTCGATCGTGAGATCTATCCCTTTGACGATTTCTGTACCATCCACAGCAATATGTAAGCCTTTGATTTCTAGAAGTGACATCAAAGGCATTCTAGGGGGGCAAAAGCTTCACAGAAAGGAAAAACCCGCTAAGATAGAGCCGTGCCAAAAGTCACCTTCCATATCGGCGACCAAGCATCGGAAGTAGAAGGAGAAGCTGGAAAAACTATCCTCCAAATAGCGCTGGATAATGGTGTGCCTTTGGAACACGCGTGTGGAGGTAATGGTTTTTGCACCACATGCCTCTGCAAAGTAAAAAGTGGTGGGGAAAACCTAGGAGATAGGAACGATAAAGAAGAAAATATGGGTATCACCGAAGAATCAGAAAGGCTTGGGTGCCAAGCAACGGTGAATGGTGACGTTGAACTGGAAGTTGTGGACTTCTAAAGGTCATTATACTGACGCTAATGCCATAAGTTTTTCTTTTACCTTTTCGTCATACGGCTGCAATCGGTGAACTCTGTGATACGCGTCTTCTGCGGATTTTAGATCTCCCAAATGTTCATAACATTCACCAAGCATATGGAGAAGTTCTGTATCTCTTGCAAGACGCTCGGATGCCTTCTCTAGAAGTTGTGCGGCTTCGGAGAATCGTTTTGCTGCCATGCAGCATCTGCCAAGTGCTACGGCTCGCTCTGGGCTTTTAGGGTCACGATTCAACGCTTCTTGATACGAAACACAGGCAAATTCATATTTACCCTGTTTAAAACACGCAAGTCCAAGATTTGCATGAAAACTTACATCATCTGCATCACAGAGCAGCTCTCGATACAAAGCCTCTGCCTTGGCATCACGTTCCATCGTAAGATAGAGCTTTGCAAGTTCCGCGCGTGCTTCGGTGGAATCCGGACTAAGAGTAAGTGCCTGAATAAGCAACTTTTCTGTTTCATCATGCTTTCTACGTGCAGTAGATTTTTCTGCTTCACGCAGAAGTGTACGCACCTTCTGCATCTCTATTGCACTTACACGTGGATTCTTTGTCGGTTTTTCTATTCGTGTTTCGCGCATAGAAAGTCCACGCTCTTGAGCTTTTTGCGAACGCACAGTAACACCACGAACAAACTTTCGTACATTGCGATTTTTAAGAGCAACACGCACACCGAGTATTACGCAGATGCCAAAGAAAGAACCAAAAAGGACAAGAATGTAGATCATCGGAGGAAAAGGCTACACCGTAGCAAAATTAGCCGCAAGGATCTTTGGGTTAATCTATGGATAAAACAAATCGCTGCGCCAGCATCTGCCTGTGCGCATTTGTATGTAAGTCCGCAGCTAGTTGGGCAAATGCAGGTGCATTCTTGCAAACTGTGGCAGCTGACTGCTCTCGTAATGTCATACCCAAATGCAGAAGCAGATCATCAGATTCCTGACCACGCTTATGTAATGAAGAGAGAATCTGCAATCGTTCACGCAGGGAATGTGCACGCCAAAATGTCTGTGCTGTGGTGTGCACTGTACGATGCAGACGTAAAAGATCCGGGTCATCCCGGAGTCGTACCACCATACCGGGAGCACCTGAAGCAATGTGCATCAGAAATTTTTGGTCATCCTCTGGTACACCTTCTAACAGTATTTTCAGATCCTTTATACTTGTTCGCTGGAACGGCACCACACGTGTACGAGAGATAATGGTTGGAAGTAGTGATGATTGATGCTCAGTCGTTAAAAGAAACACAAGTCCTTCGGGTGGCTCTTCTAGTATTTTTAAAAATGCATTTGCCGCAGCATCTTTCATGCGTTCGACACTACGAATTACGCAGCAACGATATTTCCCCGACCCCGTATCCATCAATCTTTCATGCAAAGCACGAATATCATCAATACTAATGATGTCCGTCTTCGCTTTTGGTGCTTTCGATCGATGAATTTGTGGAACATTTGATGTTTGAGCTATTTCATCCCAATCATCACACGTTTCCTCCATCCAAAGTTGATCAAGTACCAAAAGGTCTGGATGTGTCAGCCTCTCAAATTGCGATTGCATTTGCTCATTGCGTTCTTCGGCAACATCAGTGGAAAGAAGATCAAACGCAAACTGCAACGCAAGAGACATCTTTCCTAAATGCCTTTGCCCAGAAAAAAGATAGGCGTGACTTACATTGTCCTGCTGGAGATCGCTGCGCAGTTGTTCTTGCTGCGAAAGATGTCCGATAATCTTCTGTAACTTTGGCATGGCAGCTCAGTATACACTACCCATGACACTTCTTATACTTCTTGCCACTGCCACACGGACACGGATCGTTACGCCCTACTTTTTCGACAGACCTTGGAGTAGTTCCTGCCGCTTTATGATCATCTGCACTCATCACTATAGGATTTTGTGACTGCTTTGATGACCCTCCTACTCCGCGCCCTAAACCTTCTTCTATTACATCCTCATTCGTTTGTAATTGATCGAGTGCATCCTGTGCCTCTTGCAGCACAACACGTGGAGCAAATTGCTTAAAGTCTGCCTGCAAAAGCATTCGGATAATGGTGTTCTCTATAGCGCTGAGAAGTTGCTGGAACCTGTGAAATCCTTGATCCTTATACTCAATAAGCGGATCCCTCTGGGCAAAACCTGCAAACGCAACCTGCTCACGAAGGTGAGACATATCATCAATATGATCCATCCAGTGTGTATCGATCGATTGGAGTGTTACAACACGCTCCGCCTGCGCTACGACATTGGCGTCTTCTTCTTCGCACTTTGCCTCGTAAAAATTTTCTAAGAAATCCGACAGTTCACTTTTTGCACTTTCGCGGTTAGAAAACTTCGCAAAGACCTCAGGCGTATATTTCTCCCGCAAAACAGGATGGAGTATTGCAACCGTCTCACTCATCTCTTTGGTATCCCATCGCTCAGCGTCATCTACCTGCGCGTGACTATCAACAATACCTGTTGCTTCGTTACGCAAAGAGCTAAGGATGTCTTCATGCAATGGCTGTTCACCGTTTGCTTCCTCCTGCTCTATCTCAGCAAGTCGATCCAGAATCTTTTGCCTGCGCACATAGATAATCTCTCTATGCTTATTCATCACATCGTCGTACTGCACAGTATGCTTTCGGATATCAAAGTTTTTTCCTTCTACACGTTTTTGTGCTCCTTCAATTGATCGTGAAACGATCTTGTTTTCTAGCGGAACATCGTCGGGCACATTCAGTTTCTCCATCATGCTTTTTAGACGGTCTCCACCAAAGAGTCGCATCAAGTCATCTTCCATAGAAACGAAGAATCTACTTTCACCGGGGTCTCCCTGCCTTCCAGACCTACCACGAAGCTGATTATCGATACGACGAGATTCGTGTCTCTCCGTACCCAAAATTGCAAGACCTCCAAGTGCTATCACTCCTTCACCAAGCTTGATATCCGTACCACGACCAGCCATGTTCGTTGCAATGGTAATTGCGCCTTTTTGCCCAGCACCTGCAACAATCTCCGCTTCTTTTTCATGCTGCTTTGCGTTCAATATATTGTGCGGAATATTCTCACTCTCCAACAATGCAGATAGTGCTTCTGATTTTTCGATAGATGTTGTACCAATAAGTACGGGCTGGCCCTTCTCATTCTTTTCCCGCGCCATTTGGGCTACTGCCATAAACTTTGCTTCTACTGTTCTGTAAATTGCATCCGGATGATCACTGCGAACAATGGGCTTGTTCGTAGGAATCACCAACGTACCCAACTTGTAGATAGATTCAAACTCCTCTTCTTCTGTTTTGGCCGTTCCTGTCATACCGGCGAGTTTCTCATAGAGACGGAAGTAGTTTTGGAAGGTAATCGTAGCCAATGTCTTGCTCTCGCGCTGTACCTCTACCCCTTCTTTTGCTTCAATGGCTTGATGAAGCCCATGACTGTAGCGGCGTCCGGGCATCAGTCGGCCTGTAAATTCATCTACAATGATTACTTCACCATCGCGTACAACATAATCGGTATCAAGCTCGTACATAGCGTGTGCGCGTAATGCTTGTTCTATATGATGCACCTCTTCAAATCCTTTTTCGGTATAGATGTTCTCTAGTCCCAACACTTCCTCCATCTTTTTGATCCCCTCTTCACTTAAAGTCGCAGCTTTTTGCTTCTCATCTTTGTTGTAGTGCACGTTTTCTTCCAAACTTTTTACGTACTGTGAGTATTGGAGATACTTCGTTGTCGATTCGCCAGCAGGCTGAGAGATAATAAGTGGCGTACGCGCTTCATCAATCAAAATAGAGTCCACCTCATCCACAATTGCGTAATGCAATCCACGTTGTACCTGACGATCTTTACTCACTGCCATGTTGTCACGTAGGTAATCGAACCCAAACTCGTTGTTCGTTCCATAGGTGACATCACTTCCATACGCTTCTTGGCGCTCTTCGTGATTTTTTTCATGCAAGATGACACCAACGCTCAGCCCAAGAGTGCTGTACAGCTTACCCATCCAAGCAGCATCGCGACGTGCGAGGTAATCGTTCACAGTAACGACATGCACGCCTTTTCCAAGCAATGCATTTAAGTAAATCGGCATCGTACACACAAATGTTTTTCCTTCACCGGTACGCATCTCCGCAACATTGCCTTTATGCAACGCAACTCCACCAACAATCTGTACATCGAATGGATCCTTAATCTCCCAGACAAACTTGATCCCCTCTGCCTCGTACTTGGTTCCCGTCAATAAATTACATGCACGAGCTACAACAGCAAAAGCTTCGGGGAGCAGATCCTCAACTGTCTCTCCTTTTTCTATGCGCGCTTTAAACTCCTCCGTCTTTTTCGGAAGATCTTTGAGTGTCAACTTCTGATAGTCATCACTCTCCTGCCATTTGCGTACTTTAGCAATATACGGCCGCAACTTCTTAAGCTCCTTTTCGTTGGGGTCACCAAGTAGCCGATTGAGGGAATCCATAAAAGACATCTGCGCCAGATTAGCAGAAAATCAAGAAAAGAAGAGGATAATTGACTTATTCAATAAAATACTTATAGTAATAAACTATGGATTTAAATGGACTACCACCGCTTGACGATGAGATGACTCCCCAAGAAGAAGCACTCATGGATCGACTCATTGATCTGATTCCAGATATTGGCAGACCCAATTTCGGTGATATGAAATCAATTTTAGATGGAATTCCCGATCTAGAATTGCAAAGTGGTATACGTGAGGCCATGTCAATGACTCTTGAAATACTAGATGTACGAGGAGAAGGTTGGGGAGCAGAACTGGATGATTCCTATCGCTACAACTAGTACTACCACCCCCTCCCATACCAAGGATGCAGTAATTCTTGACCATATTTTTGAGCATGCAAAAGCTCTGGAAGAACATCAGAAATAGGCTGAAGATCAATCGAATCGGATTCAATTTTTTCCCGATGCTCATCAATCAATTCCCCCATCCAATTTCGGATTTCGGATTTCGGATTTCGGATTTCTTCCACAGAAATCAATGTCGGCTCTTTCCACTGTCCACCCCGAATAAATAACTGATCTTTCTTGGTTGAATGCACCCAATAGACTTCCGGGTCCTGCGATCGAGCCAGGTAGAGATCAGAAAGATGAACCCCAGCTGTCGGGACCCCTAGTTGATCTGCAAGAACATTCGCATAGGTGACTGCAACTCTGAGTGACGTAAACCCTCCCGGACCTACGATACAAGCAATACTTTCGAGATCCTCAAACTTCCACTCGGCTGACTTTAGTACTTTCTCCGTCATCGGAATAAGCTCGTGATCTCCTATGCGTGCGTGCACAGACTCTGATGCGACTAATTTCTGATCATCTACGCAGGCGATAAGAGCATCGTGTGAGGCCAAATCAAGGAAGAGGATCTTCATGGCATCAGCATAGATCATGCGTCATACTAAAATCCTCAAAATGCCAGAACTTTCCGTCATCATCCCTACCCATAAACGAGCCGAAATTCTCGAGCAGTGTCTGCATCACCTGGAATCCCAAACCATTGCAGACAAGATAGAAGCCATAGTGATACATGATGGCCAAGATGATAAGACCGATGCACTAATGGCCAAGTCTACTTGGCAAATACCTGTGCATTACGAATCAATTCCAAAAAGTCAGCAAGGGGTGGCGCGTAATAGAGGAGTACAAAATGCACAGTCGTCCACCTGTTTGTTTATTGGTGATGATATTTTTCTAGAACCCGAAGTCTGTGCACACCATGAAAGCATCCACAGGAACATTGGTACACCTATCGCCGTCCTCGGGGGAACATACTGGGATCCGCATTTAGAAATTACCGAAGTCATGGAATGGCTGATGCGCAGTGGCTGGCAATTTGGCTATCCGAAGATCGAAAGCTACGCAGGAGACTTTTTACCTAAACATATTCAGCATCTGTTTTGCTACACCAGTCACTTAAGTGTTTCGACAGAGGTGGCCAAGCGTACCCCATTCCGCGAAGACGTTTCACTGTATGGATGGGAAGACATCGAGTGGGGAATGCGACTACGAGAATCCGGTGTACAGGTGTACTACGAGCCCCAAGCCAAAGCATTTCATCATCACATCATTACGATGGAAGATTCTCTAAAACGAATGGAGACTATTGGTGAGTCTGCAGTAGTCTTATCCAGAGTCGTACCGGAGTTTGATCGAATCCCAAGAGGATGGAAGCGCATTGCCTATGAAATCTTTGCAAAGTTTCCCACTATGGCAGGGAAGCATAGAGCAGCATTTTTGAAGGGAATAAACAAAGGGGTTAGTAGCTAGTAGCTAGAGTTTTTGCCCCCTAACCCCTGACTACCAACTACTAACCCCCTATACTTACGTCATGTTTAGAAGAATGGATCTCCTCCTTCTCGGCATTGTAAGCGTGCTCGTACTCTTCGGGCTTGCCATGATTGCGAGTGTGTCTGTGTTTGAAAGTTATCAAATTACCACGCGCCTTGTAGCGCAGGGACTGCGAGAAGAAACTAGCAACTCGTTTTATCTTCTGCGAAGTTTCTTCCATGTACTTGTGGGATTTAGCGCCATGTTTTTTACAATGATCATTCCCTACCGTCTGTGGGAGAGATTGGCGATGCCACTATTCCTCGTTACTCTTGTTCTTCTGCTAATGGTATTCCTTCCGGGGATCAGTGCAGACTACGGTACGGCATATAGCTGGCTACGACTTGGGCCGTTCTCGTTGCAGCCATCGGAGTTCCTCAAGATGACACTCGTTTTTTATATGGCCCTGTGGCTCCAAAAGCGCGAGCAGCTTATTGGTACATGGAAGGAAGGATTTATTCCGTTTGCTGTCTTGCTTTCTCTTTCGACAATCCTCGTTGCTTTGCAACCGGATCTTGGGTCGTTTCTCGTGCTCTCATCCATCGCTGTTGTGATGTTCTTTGTTGCCGGTGGAAACATTATCCACGTCATACTCGGCGGTTCTATGGCTGCCATTATGGGATTGCCTATTATCCTTCAGAAGCAATATATTAAAAACCGATTTAAAGCGTTCCTCACTCCGGATGATCCCTCTATTAGTGAAACAATCGGGTTCCAAATTAAACAAGCATTGATCGCGATTGGCTCTGGAGGATTCTTTGGACTTGGATACGGAAAGTCTATTCAAAAATTTGGATACTTGCCCGAAGTGCAGAGTGACACCATCTTCGCCGCCATGGCCGAAGAACTTGGGTTCATGCGCCTGATGATAATTTTGGGAATGTACGCCATCTTCGTCCATCGTGGCTATCGTATCGCTATAGAAGCACCGGATAGATTTGGATTTCTCGTCGCAACCGGAATCACCACATGGGTAGCTGCACAAACCCTACTGAATATTGCTGTAAACCTTGCACTGTTCCCTCTGACAGGAATTACGATGCCCTTTATTAGTTACGGTGGATCGTCTCTCGTATCACTTCTGCTTGCTACAGGCATATTGCTCAATATTTCCATGCATTCAACGGAGGCTATGGCTGCAGAGAGGAAAACTCAACAAAGAAGACGAAAACCG
>DJKT01000009.1:0-1852 GCA_002436205.1 Candidatus Peribacter sp. UBA6535 | reverse complement strand
TTCGTTGGTGGCGGCTCCGTAGGACACATAGCACCTTCCAAAGCTGTGTGGGAAGAGTGTAAGCAGCTGATCCCAGATGCCGAGGCGCATTTTGTCTGTAGTCCAAGGCCTGACGATGCGAAGTTTTTACAAAGTAATGATCTTGCCTTTTCGATCCTCGACGCACCACGTGCTCCTGCCCTTCGAAGTCCAAAGGACGTAGTAGGGTCACTCCTTTTTCCATTCAAATTTGTATCGGCTGTGAAGCGTGCAAAAAAAATTCTCGAAGAACAAAACCCGAACCTCATTTTTTCCAAAGGAAGTTACGTCAGTCTCCCACTGTGCTTTGCCGCAAAGAAAAAAAAGATTCCCATCATCGCACATGATTCTGATGCTGTCAGCGGTTATGCAAATAAGATTGTTGCAAAGTGGGCCAATCATATTTGTACTGGATTCCCTTCTAAAAGCTATAAGCTAATAGCTAATAGCTATACTGGTAATCCCATCCGCAAAGAAATAACAGAAGGGTCAAAAGAGGAGGGTCTACGCATTACAGGATTCGATGGAAGTAAGCCCATTCTTCTTGTTATAGGAGGAAGCCAAGGGGCAAAAGCACTCAATGAAGCGATAACAAATCAATTGGATGATCTCTTGATCCGTTGCGATATCATTCATATAACTGGTAGAAAAAAATTACACATCACCGAAAACCTAAGCCCAACAACCGATCATTACTACCGAACAGAATTTGCAAACGAAGAACTAGCACATTTTTATGCAGCTGCTGACCTTGCACTCAGCAGGGCAGGAGCTAATTCGATAGCGGATCTTGCTGCAAACGGTATCCCCACTATTCTTGTACCACTGCGAAACGTGGGTCATGACCATCAATATAAAAACGTACTTGTCGCAAAAAAACATGGGTGCATTCACCTCGAACAATCTACACTTCCAGAAAAACTTTTGCCAACCGTACATGGTTTGATAGCTGACAAAGAGAAGAGGCAGAATATGAGTGCATCAATTCAGAAATTTGGGAAGCCAGACGCCGCTTTACAGATAGCAAAAATCATTGCCCAAACTCTTGATTCCTGAGAGGGAGATCAGTAGCCTAGCTCGGCTTATGAAAAAACTCCACATTCTGATTATTCCCCTCTTCGCTCTTGCACTTCTTGCAGGTTGCAGCGAACCTGACACTCCTATGGACGATACGAACAATCCACCCAGTGACACTGCATTTGACGGAAAACTCCTTAAGGGAGACTATGAAGTGATTCTCCACACCTCAGAAGGGGATATTACTCTAGAGCTCGATGCAAATGCTGCCCCAAAAACAGTAACCAACTTCGTAGTCCTTGCCAAAATGGGCTACTACGACGGTCTCACATTCCACCGTGTTATTCCGGACTTCATGATTCAAGGAGGTGACCCTAACGGCAACGGTACAGGTGGTGAGAGTGTCTTTGGTACTTCATTTGAGGATGAAATTAACGCAGACAGTTACGGACTGCATAAAAGTAAACTGAAAGACTCCGTCGATGGAGCTCTTCCTCCAGAGCTCAAAGATGCAACGGTAAAAGACTACCTACAACTCCAGGGGTACAGCTTTAACGATAAGCTTAAGTCTCTCCCTATGAAAAAAGGTGCCATCGCCATGGCCAACAGCGGTCCTAATACCAATGGATCGCAGTTCTTCATTATTCAGAAGAAAGGTGGAACAGAGTGGCTAGAAGGAAAGCACACCGTATTCGGAATGGTGACAGACGGTATGGAAATAGTAGACGCTATCGCTAACGCAGAAAGGCACCCCAACGATATGCCCGTTAAAGCGATCACATATACTGTTGAAGTAGTTGAATAGGGACTAGTAGCT
>DJKT01000042.1 GCA_002436205.1 Candidatus Peribacter sp. UBA6535 | reverse complement strand
AAAATATCATAGGTTACTCCGCGTCCATTTCCGGTTGTGGTGTTATAGGTTTCTACAATGGGGTTTCCGCCGCCAGCAAACGTTGCCACATTGAGTACGACAAATTCTTGCGAGTCGTGATTGGTCGAAGCAAATGCGTAGGTGGCAGTTGGGTCTGCATCAAGAGCATTCACATCCTCGCCGGTTTCTGCATTCCAGGGGGCGACTGTAGGCACAGGGCTCTCACTTACATCAAACAAGTGCAACTCTTCTGTAATGTCCCCTTGGTTACGTCCAAGGAGTATGTAATCTCCGAGACTTGCGATTGATGTTCCATCAGGAGTATCTGGAACATTATATCCGTCACCTGCTGCAAACTGTAAATCAGCGGGGTCAAACACATCTACGACTCTCAGCTCCATAGTATCTGTAGAGTTCGCCAAGTATGCGTACCCGTTGTGCAAACGAATATCGGAGAACGACGCACCGGAGTCATTAAGATCATCAAGTTGTGTAATGGATCCGAGATCTGAAACATCGTACGTAAACATTTCACTTTGGCCTGTATCCTCCAGTACTACGACGTAGAGTGTGTCATTGTAATACGCAATTGATTGCGCATTACTGGTGCCTGGAATATTGATCGATGCTGTTAAATTTCCACTACTTAACGTCGTCGGAGATGTAATATCATAGATGCGAATCTCCTGACTTCCAGCTCCGGTGACAACATATAAATCTGTGCCAACAATAAGAAGATCATATCCAGCCGCTCCTAGATCGAATGCGGAAGCGACTCTCACAGGAGAGCTGGTACTGGTGATATCAAATACATAGAGTCCGGCTCCACCATCTGATGTTTCGCTAGTCACAAACGCGAAACTGCTACTAGCAACTGCGCTGTTAAACAGTGGTGTATCGTCATCAATGTATGCCCCATCAAGTGTTGCAATAGACCAGTTTCCAACTGCCTGGGTGCGATGCCAGTCGGTAACTTCTGTAATAAGTGATGAGCTGCCACTGCTACTGACACCAAAATCCCATGAGGTATTGGCCACTGCACTAAAGCGATCTGCAGAGAGGGAAGTAATGGTGACAGATGTTGTGTATCCATCTTCAGTAGTTACTCCTGTACCTGTAAGTTCCCATGCTCCTGATGTATTGAGACTCGCGCCAAATGTCCCCTCAGTTAGGTTTGCAAAGTCATCGTCACGTACAGCACGCACTGCAGCGATAGTTTTCTGATTGAGAAATACTGCACGAATGCGATCACCACTTTTTAACATTCCCTGCTGTGAAAACAGCATGGCATATATCACACCTGATACCACGATAGAAAACACTGCAACGCCAATGAGCGCATCGAGAAACAGTACACCGGGTCGAGAGTGGGGGCTAGTTCGCATTGCGCTGAATCATGCGAAGAATCGCCTTACCACAACCAGACTGACGCGCACCACGCGTATAGAATGGGAAGAGGCTGCGCATCTGGCGCTTGAGTCTTGGATACTGTGTAAAGCGATAACTCTTCTTGCCTTCTGCAACATCAATCAGTTGTTCGCAACTACATCCTTTGGTATCAGATAACGTAAATTCTGCAACCTTTTTGCGGGGTCCAATGCGGAAGATATGACTATCTTTTGTCAGCGCGTATCGCTTGAATCGCATGCTCTCTGTCGGAACTGCTTCCGGCACGTAGGTATTGGGGCAGAGGTCTGAGGAATTGGTAATACCATCACCATCTTCATCTCCTTCACATTCTCCACGACGATCTCCGTGTGCAGCATGTTGCACCCATGAGGATTGTGGAATAGTAAGAGTTTGGTGATCGCGTGGATTGCCCGGTGGGAAGTGACAAATTTGAATATCAGGATTGGTATCTCCGGCGTCTCCTGTTCCACCTGTATCTGAGCTTCCGGATCCGGAATCATCGTCGTCATCGTCATAAGAATCATAGTCATTGTCATCATCTCCTCTGCCACAGATTCCCTGACTTGCCGGCTTTTCTATGGTGAGAAGTACTACTGCATCCTGAAAATCTGCACCTGTACCGAGGTCTTGTAGCTCGATAAGCGCTAGAGCCTCCTTGGCACCTACCATGATCTTTCTACTGGAGAGACGCGTCCTAAGGAAAGACTTAAGTTTGGTAGGTGTAGCGTAGATCGCGGTGTTGGGGTCGGATTGCTTGCGACGGAAAATCTTGATACGACCGCTTCCATCTCCGGACTCTGTTTGTTGACGGAAGAGCCATGCACGGCGTCCTTCTGCTTTGAGCAACACCGTACTTCCCGATGGAAGATCGGTAAGATACTCTTGCTCTCCACCATCAATATCGCGGAAGCCAAACAATGATCTCCACGATGTTCCTCCATCAGTACTGACATTCATACGCACTTGTACTTCGGGTCCATTTTTCCCATAGGTTGCATGAGAGCCGAGTACGCGGAAAGAAACATCTGCTGCTTCACTGAGAATGATACGGCCGTTGTTGACGGTATATGCAGCTGCACATGGGTCACTATCCTCTTCATCGTTATTGGCTATGCCGTCGTCATCGTCCCCATCGCCATCATCATTGTCATTGTCATTACTTGATGCACTACTTTGTCCACTGCTCGTACTACTGGTACTGGAACTGGAGCTACTGCTTACTTGAATCCAATGAATAAACACTGCGTCATCTGCTACCGTGACACGTGTTTGGAAAAGTGCCGATTCCGAATTTGATGCTACGACAACTTCATCTCCTCCGGCACCATCATTCAGAACTCCATCGAATGGATTTTCGGTTTTATCATCGCCCGTGTCATTGGTGACTTGTGTCACCTCTGCGCCATCAAAGACAATACGTGCATCGACAACCTCTTTACTTCCTCCGGGAAGTGAGCCATGTGCAAGAATGCGAACATTGCCATTTTTTCGTTGTACAGAGAGTCCATCCACCTCTTTTGTAAGCCCGCCGTCTGTTGCAACTTGCCCATCTGTGCCGAAGAGCGGGATCCACTGACCTTCTCCGTAGCCCCAAGCAGACTGACCAACATATGCTTTCTTCTGTGCGTTTCCTTGGCCGGTGTTTTCCAGTCTCTCCCATTCAATTTTAAATCGTGGGTCGGTAGCATCTGCACAACTTCCCGGGTTCTGCGTAAACTGAAGAAGGAGTACCGCATCCTGGAAATCTGATGAGCTGGTTCCGAGTGTACCAAGCTCTGTCAGCAGTACAGCGTCATACTGACCGATACTGATTTTATTGTTATCGTCGATAATATCTCTGAGGAAGGATGCAAGATCTGCTTGATCCTCAAATGCATCATAATCTGGTAGTGCATCCCCATTGCGCAGTACTTTAATGTGTCCGGATTCATCATCACTTTCGTATGTCTTATTAAAGAGCCAACCGTAGCGACCATTTACCTTGATTGCTATCTGTTGACCGGAAGTAATGTTGTCCAACGTTTGCTGTTCGTCTCCATCAATTTCTGCACCGTTGAAGAGTGTATTCCATGTGCTTCCGCCATCTGTACTAATGTGAGCTCTTACCTGTACTTCTGGACCTCCTGCTCCATACGTAATGTCTGCACCAAGCGCTTTTACAGTCATACTTACCGTTCCTGTTGTCTGGATAGTTCCATCTGCACCTACCGAGAAAAGATCTTCACATGTTGGCGCACTGTCATCGTCATCACTTCCTCCTCCACCTCCACCTCCGCCAGAACTGCCACCACTATCTCCTCCTGAAGTACCTCCACTATCTCCTCCAGTTGTTGATCCGGAATTCCCGGAATCTCCAGTTCCTCCACTCTCTCCTGAATCTCCTCCAGTTGTTGCCCCTGTATCACCTCCATCATCTCCAGAGGTTTCACCTAGATCCGGTGGCTGGATTTGTGAAGAGCTGAGTGTGCCATCAGTACTTACGGTAATGGTTCTACGCTCACCATTGAGCGCTTCGAGAATAATGTCTCCGGTGGGAGTAGGTATGCCATCGACACGCGAGAACACGACCTCTTCGATACCAAAGACGCTGATGCTTGGTGGAAGTACGATGGTCTCATCGAAATCCGGATCACGAATGGGGTAGCTTTCTCCTTGGAAGATTGTTCCCTCTGGAACACGAAATCCCCACTGTCCATCCTCTTGTCCAGTTTGCGAAAGAAGCTGAGCCCGTGCAAGGCCTTGCACGGTTTGTACTACTGCTAAATCGAGATCGCTACGCACTTGATAGTTGCGATACATTGGTACAGAAACTCCTGCAGTTACTGCTATTACTCCCAGTGTAAGCAAAACATCTAAAGCGGTAAAACCTCGGCGCAACATAAAGAGAGAGTATGGTTACGACAAATCATACCAAACATGGCCTCAGAATGGTATTGCTGGTTTTTACAGATGATTAGTCGTCATCTCCATCGTCATCGTCGTCATCGTCATCATCGTCATCATCATTCTGACCACAGCCATGCCACCACTGGCACACCGAAGAGATAGAGGATGAAGAGGATGAAGAGAATACTGAGGAAGCACTCGAAAATGCCGGCGCACTGAGTACACTATCTTTGCGTATCTGAATCGTCTTTTGCTCACCATTCAGTGATGTAAAGATCATGTCTCCCTCGGTGTTTGGCACACCGTAAATACGAGAGAATGTGACCTCTGTAAGACCAGAAACTGTCACGCTGGGTGGCACCGCAATCTCCTCATCGAATGCAATATTTCTTGTGCCATAGGAAGCTCCGCTGTACAGGGTTCCTTCGCCTGTATGTACACCCCAAATAGTATCCCCTTTCCCTGTCTGGGAAAGAAGTTGTGCCCTTCGCAGTAGCTGCTGTGTCTGCTCTACAGCTAAGTAGAGGTCACTGCGCATTTTATAGTTGCGATAGCTTGGAATTATTGCAGCCCCCACAATAGTAATTATGCCGGCTGCAACGAGAATCTCAATGAGCGTTGCGCCGTTGAGGTACTTTGTGTTTTTCATACTTCTATCTACCGACGTTTCCGACCACACTATAGATCGGCGTGATGATAGCAAACGCAATTGTTCCTACGAGACCACCAATAAACAGCAACAACATAGGTTCGAGGATGACCGGAAGTTTTTCTGCAGTTTCCTCTGCTTTCTTTTCGTAGATGTCTGCAATCTTGAGCAGTGTCTCACTGAGTGTTCCGGATTGTTCTCCGGTAACAACGAGTTGCTGCACAGAAATAGGGAGTAACTTGTTACTCCCCTTGATGGCTTCGAAGCTTTTGCTAAAGCTATCACCCAGTAAAATATGCTCCAGAAGCTTTTTGTAAAACTTCTTGTAGGCAACAATATGTGTTACATTTTCGAGTGACTTTAGTGCTTCTGTTAGCGGAACTCCTGCTTTGAGGAGACCACCCAAAATTACACCAAATCGTGCAATAGTTGCGTGACGCCCCAATGTTCCTATTCCTGGAATACGAAACGCAAACCACTGGGTTACAACTCGAAAACTTGTAAATTTTGAAAGAAGAAGTACCACAATAAATCCACCGATCAGCGAAGGGATAGCAACGGCACCGTACTCCGTAAACAAATTGGTTACGTAAATAACTGCACGCGTTGTAATAGGTAAATCTGCATTCAATGAAAGAAGTACTTGAATAAGATTCGGAAGCACAAACATCCCGAGTCCCATGACAATAATAAACATGAGTACCATTACAATGGTCGGATAGATCATCGCCATTTTTACTTTTGCTCTGAGCGCTCTGTCTTTCTCTTGTTGCACAGAGAGATATTCGAGGTTGCGTGCCAAGTTTCCCGCCTCTTCTCCAATACGGACAAGAGCGAGTTCGTACGGCGTAAACAAATACTGCTGTTCCATTGCTCGCCATAGTGGTGTTCCGCTTTCTACTGCAGCAGAAATCCTGCGTACAATCTTTTTGGTCGCTTTGTGTCGTACTTCTTTTTCGAGTGTAGTAAGCGCATCTATAAGTGGAAGTCCTGCATTCATCATCATTGCCAAACTCTGAATCATTGCGACACGCTGCTTTCCCATTCCTAAGTTATTTATGGACGCGAAGAATTGTCCGAGTTGACCCTTCTGCTTTGCCGGCTCTATGTCAAAATCTTTTTCTTTTTTCTTCCGGAATGAAAAGGAGAAGCGCTTTTTCTTTGGCTTCTCTTCCTCTTCTTCTTGTGGAACTTCTTCTTGTTCCTCTGGCTCTTCTGACTCCTCTACATCTTCTGTTTCCTCTACCTCCGGCTCTTCAACTTCCTCGATTTCCTTCTTCACTTTCTTCTGCCGCTTCGCGGCAGCCCGCGATTTAGAATCGCGGCTGCGGCTCTGCTTTTTCTTTCGCGTTGCCTTTTTGGCAGCCGATGACTTACGTTTAGCTCTTGGCACGCTTCTTGGAGAAGATGACAGCAGGAGGGGCAGCAACTCGCAGCAACTCTTCTAACGTAGTAAGGCCTGAAAGTGCCTTTTCAAAACCATCTTCAAACATCAACTTCATGCCTTTCTTACGAGCTCTTTGGTTGATCTCTGCACTTGTTGCACGGTTGATAATAAGTTGTTCGATCTCGGGTGTAATTTCCAATAGTTCGTAGATTCCAACACGGCCTTTGTAACCTGTACCTCCACAGGACTCACATCCTTTTCCTTTGTAGAGTGTCACCTTTTTACTTCCTTTGAAAAACTTTGAAGCTCCCGCAAACATCGACTTTGCCGATGCTGCTGATACCGAATAACTATAGCGACAGTCTGGACAGATACGCCTTACAAGACGCTGACCGATAACAACTTCAAGTGTCGAAGCCATAAGGAACGGCTCGACATCCATATCTAAAAGACGAGGAACTGCAGTTGCTGCGTCATTGGCGTGCAGCGTCGAGAACAGGAGGTGACCTGTTAGTGCTGCGTTAATAGAAATGTCTGCAGTTTCTCCATCACGAATCTCACCAACCAAAATGACATCCGGGTCCTGACGAACAAGGGCACGAAGCCCTGAAGCAAATGTCAGCTCTGCCTTAGGGTTTACTTGAATGTGGTTCACGCCACGAATCTTGTACTCCACTGGATCTTCGATAGTAGAGATGTTGATATCCGGCTGGTTACGCATCTTCATAAGCGCGCTGAGTGTTGTAGATTTACCGGAACCTGTTGGTCCTGTAGTGAGAATCATTCCAAAGGGTTTGTGCGCAGCGGCTTCCAGCACCTGTTGTGCCTCTTCGGTAAACCCGAGATCTGCAAGGGACAGTGTGCGTACATATGCTGCGAGCAAACGCATTACAATTTTTTCACCGTCTACAACGGGAACGATGTTTACACGAATATCCATGGTACCTGCTTCGCTCTTGTGACGAATGGCACCGTCTTGTGCAGCAAAGTGTTCGTCGATACGCATGTTTGCTTCGATCTTTACGCGGTTTACCACTCCTTCGAAATGCTCCCTCGGGATGCGTCCTGCTTCGTGCAATACACCATCCACACGAAAGCGGACGATTACGATATCTTCTTGTGGTTCAAAGTGAATGTCTGAAGCGCGAAGTTCTATTGCATCATCCAAAATCTCTCCGAGAATTTCCGGTGCTACTTTGCGCTGCTTATCAATGATCTGTTGAAACCGCGTCGCCAGTGGCTTA
>DJKT01000020.1 GCA_002436205.1 Candidatus Peribacter sp. UBA6535 | reverse complement strand
AAGGCAACACTGAAGGATGTTGAGGATGCTCTCGCTCTTTACAACAAAGTTGCTACGACCGAAGGGGGCAGTACAATGGTGAACCCAAGCAAGACACAGGAATACATCGATAAAGGGTTTACCAAAACTCCTGCAAAACCTAAAAAACCAAAAAAAAAATCTAAACTCCAAACAAAGCCAGATATAAAAGCCGATGAAGGTAATTCCCCAGACGAAAAAGTACCTGAAAAAACAGATGTTCCATCGGAGAAAAAAGAAGAGCCGGCAGGCAAAAGCGAGAAGATAACTCCGGATAAGAAAAAGCTGGATACGTGGCTAAAAAAACAAAAGCAGGCTGCGAACTCCGGTACCGGTATGAGAGGCCTTGATACATCCATAGATGCACGCTCTAGTGATATCTCTGTTGTTAGCAATAAAATCGGCTCAATTGCCGAAGTGAAAGTGAAGGGGGCAAATGGAGTAATAGAAAGTTGGCTCATTGGTAAAAAGGTTGGAAGGATAGGAATGCATAAGAAGAACAACCCCCTAGTGTCAGTCTTAGTGCCAAAGGGCACCAAGATGACAGCTGACAATATAAAAAAATATACAAGTAATGCAGAAAAAAACTACGCAAGTGAGGTGGCTGATGAAGCGAAGATGGGGGAAGGATTTGAAATTTCAGATGGTGGACCTATTGGATATATTTCTCTTGCAGACAAAAGTGATCCTTTGACGAATCAGGATTACGCAACTACATCGGATAACATGGCGATGGTGTTAGGGAGCAGATACGATATGCGAGTGGCACCGGGGAGTGATATTGATGGATCGAAGACTAATCCCGTTACTGCATTGCGCGCGACAATACAGCAGCAGTACAAGGAAGGTATTCGCAATTTCTATATTAATGTATTTGCGCATGGATCCGAAGGGGCAACTTGGTTTGGAAAAAATCGTGTAGAACCGGGCCAACTTTCCCAGATGTTTAAAAGTGAATTCCCGGACTGCAAAATTACACTCAATACCCTCGCGTGTTATGGAGGAGGAATAGGAGATGAGATGAAAGAATTTGTAGACAACAAGGATGCAAAAAATCAGCGTGTAACGGCATTTTCTCAAACGAAGGGTGATGTTGTGAATTTTGGGGCAGGCTTGGGTGGTGATTATTCTACTCGTTACAACGCAAAGCTTGCTGTTGCTCTTACACAGGGCATCGATGGAAGACCGGGCAAGAAGCTCACATATGGAGAAGCACATCTCCAGGCAGATAGATTAGCGAAATTTGGCCAAATGACGGATGCTGAAGTGCACTCTTCTCAGCCAGGAGCAAAGAGTACGCACACCGCAGACCTTAATGATATGGGCCAATTTGAAGGAATGGCTTAGTGCAGCCGTGGTTGAGGCTTGCCAACTGGCAAATAGTATTGCATAGAGAACACCCTAGAATTGTCCAAAAGGCCTAATTCTGCTATAATTTACTGATACACAAAAATATATGACCACTTCTTCCGCTCAAGATTCCGGTACACCAATCCTTCCAGTTATTCAGGGGGGTCAGGAGGTCTATGACGCAATTATGGGAGGCATTGAGCCCGATCTTCTTTCGACAAATATTGATACGCTCGATGAGAAATATGCAGGGGAATCCGAAGAGGAACAAGCGGAACGCATGGAGAGGTACAAGAAGGCATTTATTGAATATCAGAAGCAGTACGCAGAGTACCGCGATGCACAAAAAGGCGAGATACGTGTGTTTAGCAAATCTCTGATGGGATCTGTGGAACAAAAGAGCGACTCCTCAGATGCATCTGCAATTGACGATATCGAATCTGCTATTTCCAATGCTTAATCATGAACTTTTCTTTTTCCGAACGCAGGCTTCTCCATTTCTCTCCTCCTGTTAACCCACAGCAAGGCAAGGGGCCGGAGTTACAAGAAGTACTTACAGATCTCGAAAAAGGAATGGATGCCCCACAAGCAAAGCAGCTTGTAGCAGACTTAATTGCTACAGCAAATACTGATGAAGAGAAGGCAAAAGATGATTTAAAAGCTACTGTAGAAAAAGCTGCAACATTGGAGTTTGATCATTTGGTAGCTACCGGAAAGAGCCCCGAAGAGGCTCTTGCAGAAGTACAGAAAGACTTTGGGATGTTCCGTCTCGATTTTTCTATTAATGCAACAACAAAGAAACTTGAAATGAAGGCCAGTGCAGAAACAGCGAATCATCCGGAGCCTACTACACACGAAGAGCGCATTATGTACGGGATCGAAGATGCAATGGCTACGTTCTCGAACCCTAAAGCAACTATGGGGCAACAGATTGCTGCCGTGTTTAAAATATTCGCACTTGCAAAAGATTTCTTGAAACGTGCAATGAATGGCACATTGGGTGACTCGTACGAAAGCCCAAACAGCAAGAGAACACGAGAACAAAAAGAAGCTGCTAAGCGTAGGAATGAAATCCGTCAGGACATTAGAAATGAGTTACGAAGTGGTACAACGCCGGCTGCACTTCAGCTGAAAAAGGAAGGAGAGTTGACGAATACCAAGAACAATATCCAAAAAAAGAAGGGAGAAATTACTACGAAAAATCTAGAACTCAAGCAGCAGCAAGAGGCTTTGGCTAAAGTGCCAGCCGGTACAGATGCTGCTACGAATGCTACTGCAACAGCACAAAGAAATGCTATCCAGGCAAATATTACCAATATCCAGAAGGATATTTCTACATTGCAGACAGCACTTGATGCCTTGATTAAAGAAGAGGCAGATCTGAATGTGTATATTAAGGAAATTACAAATATAGGAAACGAGCAACGCGAATTGCCCGAAAAGATCAAAAGTATGCTCAAGCAACTTGGAAAAGCACTTTCAGAACTTCCTGAAGAAAAAGTGCCGGGATCAAATGCCTTGGGGGCACTTTTGCAAAATGCGAATGCTACGCCGGAACCCGGAATGAAGATTAAGGTTGTTGATAGTGCTGGAAATCCTATTAACGGTCCGATTCAGGCAATACTCAAAAAGCCACCATTGGACAAAGACGTATCCGATGATGATATGGGTATGGATGCCGGTGGAAATGTTATTAACAGTGACAAGTTTGCTGAATTCATGACCAGTGGACTTCTTGATGAAATTAATATTTCTGCAGATGAATTACAGGAAGTAGTGCGTGGAGAAATTAAAAATAAAGTAGAAGGGAAAGATGCGGATGGTAAAGACATTACCGGAGCAGTACTCTTACCTAACAAAGATAAAATACTTTCTACGCTTGATAAGCCTAATACATGGGTAGAAGTTGAATTAGCAGGTCCACCAGCAGTGAAAGGCGGGATTACCTTTGTTGATGGAGAAGTATGGTTTCAGAGTGAAGATGGTCAGACTGCGAAACGTTTGAACACTTCGAAGAAGGATGCTGAGTGGGATGCTCAGCCTAATACATACTTTACTGGCACAGAGGCGAAGCCAATTCCAAATAATGCTAAGCCTGATAAACGAGATCGTCTCTACGAATATGAAAGTAAAAATGGTAGGAATAATTGGAGGAAGCTCAGTATGTCAGAGATTGTTGCGAACAATACACTGACGATAACCGAAGATGCTGGTAATCCAATAGATGCGGCAACATTAACGGAGGCACTAAAGGGACCTGGCTGGACGGAATACACGGCATTCCCAAATTATGAATTTTATTACGATGGCAACGATACATTTATTATGCAAACAAAAGACAAGCCAACAGAAGTTGAATACTTCGACTTGGATGCTTTTGGGGATGATCCAGTTAATACACAGATGCAAGATAAGCCAGATCATTACTTTAATGGAACGGATATTGTGAAGATTCCAGAAGATGTTCCAGTTGCGGGTAAAAGGGATCGTGGGAACAAGTTTGAGGATCATAAATGGATAGAGAAGAGCAAAAAAGAAATTGTGGAACATGCCC
Organism: Candidatus Peribacter sp. UBA6535; assembly: GCA_002436205.1. Lineage (GTDB taxonomy): Bacteria > Patescibacteriota > Gracilibacteria > Peribacterales > Peribacteraceae > UBA2170. Next base: position 1,868 of record DJKT01000020.1, on the reverse strand, counting down.
TTGCGAATCCTCCTGCTGGTGCTCCTGATCCTAAAGAAGTAGCTGCTGTTGGTAATCCAAATGCCTGGAAGGATGGTGGGGCTACAGATGATTACTTCTGGAGCGGTGAAACGTTGTATAAAAGTTCTGCAGATGGAAAGACTGCTCATGAATGGGACTCAAAAGATTATGTAGATAATAATAATGACACTTGGAAGCCTATTCCGAATAAGTACGTTAATGGCTCTGGAAATACGGAGGATGTTCCAAACGACAGTACACACAAATACGATCGAGCAAAGCACAAGTGGGCGTTTGATGAAGACTTGGCGATTAACAATCTTGTACCTGCATCAGCTAAAGAAAAAAGGGGGTTGGATAGCTTAAAACAGGCAACGGATTGGAAAGATAATTCTGAGTATCCAAAATATGAGGGTATCCGTGTTGGCAACACGATTTATCTACAGTATATCGATAGCCCAAAGTGGATGTGGGTTGCAGACCTAGAAAAAGGTACGTACACAAAGAAGCCTGGTAAATACTTTGATGGTAGTAGCGAACAGAATCTTCCTGCAGAGCGTTTCCGCACTGAGTACGATACGGCATCGCGCACATGGAAAAAGCTTGATGCTAATGAAGCGAAATTGCTAAAGAAAAAGCGTATGGAAGATGGTGCGTTGATTCTGGATAATCCAGATGTATTAAGTATTACCAAGAACTCTGATACGTCGTACACACTTGTAAGCAAAGAAGGCAAGATTATTAACTTCAGGTTTAATACCAGTACGAATAAATGGGATTGGCAAATGACCTCTAAACTTAGTGCTACGAATTCTAAATGGTATGCAATGAAGACACCTCTCGCCCCTGGTGGAGGAGCTGATGCCAAGCGCAAGGAGGGTGTAAATGCTTTTAATGCTTATCGTACAAAGTTACTTGCTGTAAATAACAGCAACGAACTTGCAACGTCGTAGTGGTGCCGGGAAGAGGACTCGAACCTCCACGGGGGGATGCCCCACTGGTTCCTAAGACCAGCGCGTCTACCAATTCCGCCATCCCGGCAGCTGCGCCTAGGATACTAGATTTTTGTGCTGTACGAGCGAAAATCTTTATCAAACTCCCTTACTCCTCATCCGTAGGGAAAGGCACGGTATCAGCCTTCATCTGCTTCTCTGTGTCATCTGCGGCCTTTTTCTTCTGCGAGGCATCTTTGTCTGCGCGGTTCTTTTTTTGCCGTGTACCCTCCTCCAACTGAAGCTTACTTTTGCGCTCTGCCATAGAGGCCGTACTACGCATTTTGGTAGCCTCTTTTTTGATGATTTGAATTTGCTTGTTGGCTTCTACTTCGGTGTCTTGCTCCAGCTTTATATACTTTGTGCGAATCTTTGCACGCTCTTTGCGTTCCATGTCTTCAACTTTACGCAACTCCGTTTGTTTTTGTGCGGGGTTAGGATAGCTTTCTGCGCGGGCACGTTCTCTTTGGATTTTTCCATCGAGCTTATCTTCTTCTGTGCGCTCTTTTACCTTCAGTTTTTGTTGAGCAGTTCGTGCATCCTTCCGCACAATTTCTGCGTGTTCCTTTTCGTAGATATCGGCTTTACCTCGCTCTTTTCGCGCATCTTTTTCGACGTTTCTCTTTTCACGTTTCTCTGAAGAATCTGCCTGAAGTTTTGTGCGTTTCGCTTCGCGGTCTGCTTCGAGTTTTGTCTTCTCTTTTGTTTCTTCTACTTCACGCTCACGTTTTTCTTTTAAGATATTCCAGCGGTTTTTATTACTCATTTCTTTAAGGTACTGCAGGTGTGCCTTGCGCTTTTCCTCTCGCTTTTCCTTTTCGTCAGTTATCTTTTTGAGTTCTGCATCCTTCTTTTTTCGAAACTCTTCGTATTCTT
>DJKT01000066.1 GCA_002436205.1 Candidatus Peribacter sp. UBA6535 | reverse complement strand
GCAGAATATCCTGCAACGCTGAGTCGTACAGAGTCTCAGAATTTTCTTGTGTTGTAACACTGATATTTAAGATCCCATTATGTTTGGGACGGAAGATATTGTATTCACGTGTATGAAAACGCTTACCACCAATTTTACGTACGCCATCAGTAAAGATGGTAGGACGATTTTTCCAGACGAGACGTTCGAAGCTTGTCAGTTTAAAGGCAGGGTCGACGCGCAGTGATTCTTCGATACTCTTTGCCATGCCATCCATACCCTCAGGGGTGAGTAAAGCTGGATCTTTGGTTTCACTAATAGTTATTACGACGCGCTCGCTGGGGTCGCTGAGAATATCACCATCAAATTCTGTTCGCGTGTCATCAAGTGTCCAGTTGCCCGGAAATTTGAGTTTGTATCCAAAGGTATCACTTTGATACGAAACAACAGGGGAATTAAGGATTTCGTCCTGAGCACTGAGGTGCAATCCTTCAAAAGGATCTGCAGGAGTAGGTTCTGGATTGGCAATAAGAACGACAGCAACTACTGTGGCTATAGAGGCGGCAACTGTGCCAAGAAGGAGGTGAAATCTAATCATCTGGTACTCTAAGGATGTTCGTATGAATGTGTATAAGTATTATACAATGATTACTAAATATAGTCAAATACGGCATACTCTACCATATATTGGGTTCTGCGGAGGCTTGTCTGCACTCGCAGTTGCGATGCTGCCAGTTTCTACATTGGGGTTCGAGCTTCCTAAATTAGTGGTTCTCTCGGTCCTTTGTCTTGGATGTGCACTTTCTCTCTTTTTACGGAAAACGGATGTTCTTTCCCCTCTAATGCAGACACTTCCCGGAAGGCTGTATTTGGGGTTTGCGGTAGTATTGATATTGTCGATTTTGTGGTCTATCGCTCCTGCGATTAGTTTGCTTGGAGCAGCGCCGCGATATCAGGGGATACTGACACATCTTCTCTATCTTTTATTGGGCTTGTTTGTTGCAGACAGCATGCGTCATGCAAAGGGGAGGAAGCTCATAGTTTCCGCGTTGATTTGTGCTAATGCTGTCACGGTGTTCTATGGAGTATTGCAGATGTTGCATCTTGATCCTCTTGCAGATATCTGGAAGCTGGAGATATTTCTTGGTCGAGTATTTTCTGGCCTCGGGCACCCAAATACTCTTGGTCAGTTTATCCTTCTTACAATTCCCTTCGTTAGTCTTCAGTGGCTGCGTAGCTTAGAAAGTGTACGAAGATTGCTGTGGGGAATACTTTTGATGCTTAATGGTGTCGTACTTCTGGGTACGGTGAGTCGCAGTGCAATGCTTGGTGCGCTCGTTCTTTTACTCTTTTGCATTCCGGCATTTCGTATCTGGATGAAAAGCAGAGTGCGTACTATCAAGACCGAACAAGCTTTTGTCATTTCGCTGATTGTCGTTTTGTGTACATCAATCGGTCTACTCTTTTTTGCACAACGATTTACGCAAACATTTTCATCTGGAAGATCTCTCTCTTCACGTGGAGTGATGTGGGAGAGCACATTCGATATGGTGCGAGAAAGGCCTTTTGGTTGGGGGTTGGAAACGATGGCATTTGCATCACCTCAATTTACCGGAAAATCTCTCTACAAGTATGAGTCTCTTACGACAACTGTCGATCGTGCACATAACGAGCCATTACATATTTTGATGACACTTGGTCCGTTGGGATTTATTGTCTATGTGGCATTGGTAGTGACACTACTCCTTGCTGCTTGGCGGCATCGGGAGAAAGATGATTCAGGATTACTTCGGGCTACAGCTGCAGGAATTTTGGGCTACCAAGTCGCGGTGTTCTTTGGGTTTCCTTCTATAGCTACTGCTGCATTCTTTTGGATATTGATAGGTATGCTTTTGTCATTTCTATCTTTTACATATGCCCCGGTGCAGGTGCGCGGTGTTCGTATCATCAACATAGGGTTTTTGGCATTGGCAACAGTTACATTGGTAGTTGCTATACGTTGGACACAAGCCAGATTGATCCATGCTCAGGCGCAGAATGTGCTTTCGAAAGATCCATCGATGGCAATCGCACTCCATCAACAGGGAGTGGTGATGTTTACGTATGACAGACAGAGCATTATGAACGCAGCAGAAGTACATCTTTTAGCATTGGAAAAAGAGGACGTCGAGTATCGCGAAGATCTCCTATCAAGTACGCAAGTGCTCATTGGCTTAATGAAGAATGCAACAAGTCATAGGGATGGAATGGCGTTTCTGTTGGAGGCGTGGTTTTTCGCTGTACAAGGCGATAGAGAAAATACAGATACAGCCTTAGCACAAGCCAAGATATTATTACCCACAAGTTTTGTCTTTCATCGTACTGCACTGCATATTGCAGATATTTTTGATGATGGGGTACTGGCGGAGCAGCATCGAATGGGTATTCGGGGTCTCCTGCCGGATGGGTATTTCGAAGAGGAATCAGAACTTCGGAGAATTCTTCTCAAACAACATCCATGGCTTAAAGAAATTACTTCTTAATTTTATACCACGTTG
>DJKT01000012.1 GCA_002436205.1 Candidatus Peribacter sp. UBA6535 | reverse complement strand
AAGCGTGGTCCGATACGGTCATCCATTCCCATGCCTTTTGTGACGTCACGCACGTTTCCACCTGTTGCTTCACACAGCTCCGAGAGCATGTTGGCAAAGGAGATTTTGTTTGCAAGAAATGCGTTACTGGCATACTTCACAATTTCACTACTCTCTCTGCTCATCCACACAATTGGTTTTGTTGCACGTGTAAGTGGTTGGTAGAGTTCTTCCATAAGATCCTTTGCCCACTTGTTACCATTCATACCAACAACGATACGGTCGGGTTGCATAGTGTCATGAACTGCGTGGCCTTCCCGGAGAAATTCTGGATTGGAAATTACAGGGATTTTCAAGTCTACTCCGCGCTTAGCAAGCGCAGCAGCAATCAACTCCTCGCACTTTTTCCCGGTGCCTACAGGGACAGTAGATTTATTTACAAATACAATATCGTGATCAACGTGCTGCGCAACAGACTCCGCAACAATAAATACAGCTTTAAGGTCTGCAGAGAAATCTTCGTTTGGTGGAGTAGCAACTGCAGAGAATACTACTTGCACTTCGGGGAGTGCTTCGGTGATATCTGTAGTAAATCGAATGCGACCTGCATCAAGATTTCTTTTCAGTAACTCCTCCAGCTCTGGTTCGTAGATAGGACTGGTGCCTTCCCGCAGCTTTTGTATTTTTGCTTCGTCAATATCCACACCGTAGACATCATGCCCCAGCTCTGCGAAGCATACAGCGGAGACGAGTCCAACATAGCCGGTACCAACAACTGCAATTTTCATGCCCAAATACGGTAGCGGAAAGCCATGGCTTTCCGCTACGGTAATGTCTGTGAAAATCCTTGTAAACGGTTCAACGGCGTATGATGTGCTTCTGGGCTACGATGGGTCATTTGCTGATGCTATAGACCCTTCTGCCTTAGATGCACTTTCGGTGAGTTTCTTCGCTCCGCACTATGCCAGGCACCATGGAGGTACGGGAGCAAACATTGCCTGGAATCTTAATTTGCTAGGCATAGACCCAATGCTTGTGACAACTATCGGAACTGATGGAGGAGACTATCGCACACTTTTGGAAGATAGAGGCATATCAGTGGAGCATGTAGAGCAACTGACATCAGGTGCTACGGCGACAGCGATCATTGGTACGGATAGCAGCGAGAGACAGATTACATTTTTTCATCCTGGTGCAGATGCACATGGAAGTTTCCCGGATCTTTCTGAGGAAAGAGAAGATATTTCACACGCAATTATTAGCCCACGCAATGCCGTACTGATGATGGAAGGTGTGCGATGGTGTGATAAATACAAGGTTCCGTATTTGTTTGACCCTGGTCAGCAGGTGATAGCACTTTCGGATGATGAATTGCGATTTGGCACCGAGCACAGTGCAGGAGTGATTGCCAATGAGTACGAGTGGGGGCTGATCTCCAGTCGTCTCAATATCACAGAGGAGAATGCACTTCTTAAGACACAGATGGTCATCGTGACACAAGGAGAAAGTGGTGTGACGTGTTTTTGTGAAGAGGGAGCGCTGAATATCGGCCCATGTACTCCGGATCAAGTAGTTAATCCTACAGGTGCAGGTGATGCTTTCCGTGCAGGGTTACTTGCGGGTATGCAAGCTGACTGGTCACGTATTGATACACTAAGACTTGGTAATGCTTTAGGTTCACTTGCCGTTGAAATCGAGGGCACTCTTATAGATCATGTCGACTGTGATGCTGTGTGGTCAAGGGCAGAGATAGCGTATGGAGAGAAACTTCCCAATCTTTCGTAAAAAGTAGCTGGCATTCCGCTTTATCCACTATCCACTATCCACTATCCTCTTGCAGCTATGTCACAAGTTACTGATTCTAGGCCCTTACCGTATAAGGTTTTAGATTGCTCTGCTGAGGAGTTTGAACGATTGGCTGCATTTGGCCGCAAAGAAATTGCATTGGCTGAGAATGAAATGCCGGGACTTATGGCACTGCGGCAAAAGTATGGATCATCGAAGCCGCTTGCTGGCGCTCGCATTGCAGGCTGCTTACATATGACCATTCAGACAGCAGTGCTTATTGAAACATTGGACGCGCTTGGTGCAGAAGTTACTTGGAGTAGTTGTAATATTTTTAGTACTCAAGACCATGCTGCATGTGCGATTGCTAAAGCCGGATTCCCTGTCTTTGCCTGGAAAGGCCTTAGTGACGAGGAATTTGATTGGTGCATAGAGCAAACCCTTACAGCTTTTGAAGGCGGCAAGCCATTAAATATGATTCTTGATGATGGTGGTGACTTAACAGCGATGGTGCATGAAAAATTCCCGGGCTTGCTGGCTGATATAAAAGGGTTAAGCGAAGAGACGACAGCGGGGATTCATCGCTTAGAAGTGTTAAGTCAAAACGGTGGCTTGAAAGTACCTGCTATCAACATCAATGATTCAGCAACGAAAAGTAAATTCGATAATTTATATGGTTGCCGCGAATCTCTTGCCGATGGTGTAAAGCGAGCAACCGATATTATGCTTGCCGGTAAAGTTGCTGTGGTGTGTGGATACGGAGATGTTGGTAAAGGGTGCGCCCATAGCTTGCAGCGTTATGGTTGTCGTGTACTTGTCACTGAGATTGATCCTATTAATGCGCTACAAGCATCTATGGAAGGTTTCGAAGTAACAACCATGGAAGAGGCCTGTCAGGAAGGAAACTTGTTTGTTACGAGTACAGGTAATAAGGATATTATCACGGGGAAGCACATGGTACATATGGCCGAAGACGCTATCTTATGTAACATTGGTCACTTTGATACCGAGATTGATGTTGCATGGCTCGACGCAGAAGTTGCTGCTGGTCGCGTAAAAAAAGATGAGATCAAAGGAGAAAAAGAGGGGGCTGTCGATCGCTATACATTCACCGACAGTGGTCGATCTATTTTGATACTTGCAAAGGGGCGTTTAGTGAATCTCGGTTGTGCAACCGGACATCCTAGCTTTGTCATGAGCACTTCGTTTACGAATCAAGTCCTTGCTCAAATTGAGCTGTGGCAACATACCGAAAATTACGAGGTTGGCGTGTATCGTTTACCGAAGAAATTAGACGAAGAGGTAGCGCGTTTACACCTCGATAAACTTGGCGTAACACTGACGACGCTTACTCAAGAGCAAGCTGACTACATGGGTGTTCCGATCGTTGGTCCATACAAGCCAGATCATTATCGGTATTAAGGTAGCTGGCAGGAAGGGGGCCTAGGCGGCTCGATTTTTCTTTGTTAGAGCAGTTTGTAGACTCTGTTGAGTATTGCTATGGATCGTACTTCTTTTCTGGACAGCCTCCATCCTTTTGATGCGCAACTTTTCCTCTCGTATTGCTGACTTGCCAACCATCTTGTTTGTAAGAGCTACTGGCCGAGAAAGCATTCGTGGTTTTCCTACCATATGCCAGCATCATTCCATATCTTGCACCCCTCTGTCAAAGCTCGTTGATATGCAATACATCGCTTATTGGAGCTAAAATATTGGGTAGAATGAACACCATTGACGTATTAGAAAAAGATAGTAGTATGATTCCGCTATTTGCTCATTGAAAGTACAGAAAAAGTGAAACGAAATCTGTTCTTGCACTCGAAAGTAGTATTACACTTCAACGCTGGTAGGATCCAGCACTACTAAGAGTCCATGCGTTCTGCATGCCATTGTGGGGGACAGGAAGAAGATTCACAGCATGACGAATGTTGCTACGCGATTACGTACCTCGAAGAAAGCGCGAAGATCACTTGCAATACAGTTTGCTCCATCGCGTATGGAGCAAACGGTTAGAACAACTTGTGGAATTGAGGTAAAACGAAAGAACGTTCCATTTCACAAACGCAAGTGTCACTGTTGCAGAGAGGGCTAATCGCAGCCTGTTCTCATTCTTCTCCGTCTCATCCGGGTTCGACACTATGTGTCGGACCCGGAAAACAAAAAAGATCAGATTTCGTTTTATAAGTCAGTGGTACACTAGATGCATGGAGAATAACAAAGCCATCAGCTCCAAGCTCAACCAAATTGCAGCACTCCTGCAAGAGCAGGGTGTGCAGTTTAAACCTGCGGCGTACAGAAAAGCAGCTCAGGTTATAGAAGAGTTGCCGAACGATATTTCGACGTATGGAGATGAAAAAGAACTGAAGAAGTTACCGGGTATTGGTGAAGCTATCGCTAAGAAGATTATTGAATTCCTCGAAACCGGAGAGATGAGTTTTTTGGTAGCACTCCAGGCAGAGCAGGGTGGTAT
>DJKT01000010.1 GCA_002436205.1 Candidatus Peribacter sp. UBA6535 | reverse complement strand
CACTATTCATCGCAATGTGTGTTGGATATAGCATCTACACAGAGGCATGGACATTCACAATTCTCATTGTCGTACTTACTGTTGTGTACTGGAAAATGCATGCTCAGGAAGTAGCACCGAGAGAAATACGTATGTGGAGAAGTGGATTTGCTATGGATAAAGCCTACAGCGAATGGGGAGAATGCGAAGGGTATTGGATTTTGAAGGGGCCAGATTACTACGAACTCCACATAGAAAAGAAAAACGGATCCGAATACAAAATCCAAACTGGAGATATAAATCCGTACCTATTGCACGATTTGATGCCGAACTTGCTACCGCAATTAGAGAATCGTCGTGAAAAGGTACTTGACACTATTATTAGAATCTGTAAACTCTAGCATGCTGGAACACATCTGGCACTGGCACATTGCAAAAAAGCTCCACCGCCCCTTGGGCGAGAGCCGTTTGCTGTGCTTCGCAGATCCTGTAGAAGGAGCTGAACCTGCAGAAGAAGAAGCGGACGGAGGTGAGGACGGGGGGCCGGATGTAGAAACCGTAGAAACCGAGGTAGAAGGAACACGCGGAGAAGCTGTAAACGTTGTACAAGGCTCTGAAGAGTCAGAAGGAGAAACACATGAGCCATTGGATATTCTCGATACACACCAGCGCATTGAAGATGCAAGAGAAAAACTTGCTCAACTTATAGCTCAACAAAGTACTCTTCGAAAACAAATCAAAGATCATGTTCCAAAAGAACAACAGCAACAGCATTTAGATGATCTCTATGAGATCGTAGGCTTTTCTGAAAACGCACAAAAAAACCTTATATCCTATGGAAGGATTTCCCAACTAATGGTGAACTTTAAACGTGGAGGTATATCCACTGCAGATTTCAGAAAAGATTTTGAAGAAATGACCAACGTAGACTTGTCCTTCCTTTCAGGAATGAATATTGATGAAGAGCTCCAAGCAATAGAAGGTAACAGCGATACGCAAATTGAAAAAGAGGCCGCCAAAATTGCACTAATGCAGAGTGTATTTGCCAGACCGGAATTTGAAGAAGTAACCCGTGTTATCAGCAGTCAGCTAGCTGAGATAGAAGAAAGTATGGACGCTGTAGAGGAATATGCAGGAGCACTGGATGAAGCACAAGAAAAGAAAAAGGGAGGTAAAGACTCTATGTTGAGCTTCTGGAAAAACATAGAGTTCAGAAGCATAATGCACTACGTACGTGGTGGAAAAAAAATGATTGAAGCCTGGCAGAAGAGTCTTGAAGAGTGGGGGCAACTAAAAGAGGCAAAAATTGCACAGGAAATGGGTGGAATGACGGAATGGTTACCATGGGGCCAACAAGCCAGTCGGGTGCTCAAACGAGAGAACGAACGTGCCAATGACACGGTACGCGACGAGCATAAAGAGGGTCTGGAAGCACTGAAGCCTCCGTTCAAAGAAATTCCAACAATGCTGAACAAAGCAAAGAATAACCCAAACCATTTCCGAGCGATTCTGGAATACGCAGCTGACCATGCCTGGCTGTATGATTACGACCCTATTGCAGGTACAGCATTTGGCATTAATATCACGGAGTACCTTCCAAATACTTGGAAAGAGCCAAACATCAACGAGTATCTGAGAGAACTTGATAACAAAAACAGCTCCGGGCAGGATAGTGAAAAACAACGTGGTTACGATCGTGTATCAACGAAAGATTCCATTGCACCAATTATGATCGTTCTCCACAAAGAACTTCAGGATAATAACTACTGGGCTATCCACGGTATCCTCAAACGAGCTATGGAGAAAGGTAAAGAAGGAGAAACCTCTACGTGGTTTGCAACTACCCTCTTCCGTTATCTGCGTGATGATCCGATAGCACGAAAGTACTGTCCGAAAGATCTTATTGATGACCTTGGAAACATTGGTATCGTACATCCTGCTTGGACCAATACATTCTGGAAGCTCGACCGTCACACCATTTCAAAATGGCAAAAAACTAATGAAGGAGTTGGTAGTGCAGGAACTCTTGGTAAAGTAATTGCCACAGTGGAAGATCACTTGAAAGAGCAACTCGGTTTTCTCCCCAGTCCAGCAGAAGTACTTGACCATCATGTTGCAAATGTCCTTGCAGGACAGGAGGTAGTCATCAATGGAAAAACGTTCTCTATTTTCGACCCACGCTACAAAAAGTACCGCCACTTCCTCAATACGACTCCGACGAGTATCGATGCGGGAGCAGCTGATGATGACTTCTACAACAAAGCTAACCGTGGATCAGAGGTACTCCTCATGGGAGCACAAGCCTTTCGTGCCATTTTGGATCTGGAGTCCACAGGTGAATTTAGAAATAATGTAAAAGCGATGTATTTCCTAGACCAATTAATTATGCGATCTGAAAATTTGTCTGAGAACGGAATGGATCCAAATCTCCATAATGCCTACATTGTCGAAGTGCAAAAAAAGATGAACCAGTGGTTGCTAACAAACGCTAACGACTCGCGATCAGCAGAAAAACTCGGAAATGCCCAGTTTGCAGCAAGTGGTAAATATATGATGCTTTCTCTCATCAAAGAAAATATTATCAGCTTAGAGACGCTACTGAAACTCTCAGACTCCCATAAACTACCTACAATAGTCATTAGGCAAATGCTCAGAGACGCAAACGCACCTGATAGCAGCCAAATTATTTCAACAGCACAAAGTTTACGTTCACGTGGTGAGATCAATGATAAACAATTACGTGATTTGGAAACTGCAGCAGGAGGAGGGGTCTCCCCAGCATCACAAGGGAACCAAGGTGGGACACAGCAACCTGGAGGTGCGCCAACGATAGCCGTATAACCACAGTTGCACTGAAGACTTATCTGCTGCAAGATACAGGCATGCAGATTCGTATTAAAAGAATCGACCTGACACTTCCCCTCCCCAAACATGAATCGGGCGGTGCTGTTGGATTTGATTTTGTCACACGCGAGACGACTGTAGTAGAGCCCGGACAGATCGCACTTGTCCCCGGTAACGTGATCGTACAAGTTCCGGAGGGCCATGCACTACTTATTGTTCCCCGTTCGTCTCTGCCCCGTAAAAAGGCGCTGGTGTGCCCACACAGTATTGGGGTGATAGACCAGGACTACCACGGACCCGACGATGAAATACTCGTACAGGTACAAAACATGAGCGACGAAAGTGTAGTGGTAGAGCGTGGTGAACGTATTGCACAGGGGATGTTTGTCAAAGTAGAACAAGCGCAGTGGGAGGAAGTGGAGACCCACGGAGCGGAAAGCCGTGGAGGGTTTGGAAGTACGGGGGAGCATGTGGAAGAAGAGAAGCAGGAGGAAGCTATGAGTACTTCTTAAGAAAAGAATGCGAAGAATGCGAAGAAAACAAGGAGAGCGAGGATCCTCGATCTCTTCGCGCTCCTTGTTTTCCTCGCTTTCCTTTTAAAAAAGAGCACCCCCCACCGGGGCACCCTTTCTTTGTACGTAGTGTGTTTACTTCGAGATAGGCTTGCGCATGAACGCCGGAACTTCCAGCTCGTCTTCGTTTATATCAAGCTTCGTAGACTTTGCTTCCATCAATGATGGAGCTGCGTCTGTTTTTTGCTCTGCTCTCTCATGAGCATCTGCTGCACTGGTATCTGGAACACCAAATGTTTTCTTGGTTAAGCTCTCACCAGATGAGCTGCTCATTGTTGGATAGGCAGGTACTTCCTGCTCCTCGAACCCTGCAGCAACAACCGTACATTTTACTTCGCCTGTAGAATTCTCATCAATCACCGCGCCAAAGATGATGTTTGCATCAGAGTCTGCGGCTTCTGTAATAATACGTGCAGCCTCATCAACCTCGTACATGGAAAGATCATTTCCACCCGTGATATTAAAGAGGATACCCTTCGCACCGGAAATACTGAGTTCAAGTAGTGGACTATCGACAGCTGCACGGGCTGCTTCTGCAGCTCTACTATCACCTGTGCCGTATCCAATACCCATCAGGGCAGTTCCTGCATCTTGCATGATGGATTTCACGTCCGCGAAGTCCACGTTAACAAGTCCATGAACAGTGATGAGATTAGAGATGCCTTCTATTGCATGCTGCAATACTTCATCGACAACCTGGAATGCTTCTGTCAGCGGTGTCGTTTTATCAATAAGAGAAAGAATCTTATCGTTTGGAATCGTAATAAGCGTATCAACTTTGCCCTTGAGGTTATCCAGAGCTTCTTCTGCTTGCTTCTTACGCTTTAAGCCCTCGAAGCTAAACGGCTTTGTTACAACGCCAACAGTAAGAATACCCATACTGCGTGCAACTTCTGCAATGATAGGAGCACTTCCGGAACCTGTACCTCCACCAAGACCTGCAGTCACAAACAACATATCCGTACCATCGAGGGCTTTTTTAATTTCCTCCATGCTTTCTTCTGCTGCCTTCTTTCCAATATCAGGATTGGCACCTGCACCAAGGCCACGGGTTACACCACGACCA
>DJKT01000017.1 GCA_002436205.1 Candidatus Peribacter sp. UBA6535 | reverse complement strand
TAGGAGCTATGTTGTGGCGCTCTTCCATTCCTTACCTTAAAGATCCACAGAAAATGATGTGGATCTTTCTTATTTTTCTCATGGGATCAACGGGTGCAGCATTGATTATTTACAATACGATACAAGGACAAAGCGGTGGTTCTGTTCGAGGTGATATCCTCGGATTAATGGCTATGGCTGCCGATACGTTGTTGGTAGTATCGCAAATACGCTATATGAAACTTTTCCAGAAAGTTTCGAGTCTCTCGATAAACCTCTATGTCTTCTTTGCACATATTTTAGCAATGACACCGTTGCTTCTGTGGTTTGCTTTTACAGGAAATTCCAATATCTACGCACTAACAATAGTGCCAGTGTTATTTGGTGTTGGTGCAGGAGTACTTGCTGGTATTGGTCAGATATTAAATTACGAAACCTTTAGACGCATTGATGGTTTCATTGCATTCTTGATGTTTAATGTTTCCATTCTTATTACATTTATTATAGAGGTGTTCTTCTTAGGTCAATTTAAGCCATCATGGATCTTATTAGCAGGTGGGGGAATTATCATTGCTTCTACAATCTTGGCAGAATTGATTAACAGTCATTGCGAGAAAAAGGGTCTGTAAGAATTAAGAGAATATACGCCTTCACATTCCCAAAAATCTCGTTTTCTTCGCTAAGGGCTTCAATATCCTCTTTGGTGAACCAACGCATTTCTTCACCTTCTGCTTCGGCAAGAACAAGATCCTGAGCCTCATCTACGGGACGTGCCAGATACAGAAAGTCCATATGCTGATGCGCAGGTTCGTCCCTCTCCGGACAATCCGGAATATTTTCTAAAAGCATAGCGATAGGGTTTTTGAGCATGTAACCTTCTTGCGGACAGGTTGCAAACAGATCATCTTGTGCACTACCAACAATTTCAACATCTAATCCTGTTTCTTCTTTGCACTCTCGGGCTGCTGTTTGTTCAGGACTTTCGTCGGGGTCGACGTGTCCTCCCGGTGGCATCCATCTTTTGAGTCTCTTATGCCAGAGTAACAGTGTACGGTTTTGGCTGTCGACTATGAAAGCTGTGGCAGTGAAGTGCTTCTTCAGGGGCTAGGGGTTGGTAGTTAGTAGCTGGGAAGTGTATACTACTCCTCCCTAACCCCTAACTACTAGCTACTAACCCCTTTGCTATGCTTATCAACGACAACTCATCGGTGCTCGCTATCGGCGACTCTATTCCACACTTTAGCTTGCCGGCAACAGATGGTATGACGGTGGATTCAAAATCCGTAAAAGATCCTGTTCTTGCAGTGGTCTTTACCTGCAATCACTGTCCGTATGCGCAAGCGTATGAAAAGAGACTGAAAGATCTTATGGAGAAATTTGAGCAGACACAGTTTGTTCTGATTAATAGTAATGATGCAGCGCAGTATCCGGAAGACAGTTTCGATCGTATGAAACTCAAAAAAGAAGAAGCCGGTTGGCCATGCGAGTATTGCTTCGATGAAAGCCAAGAAGTTGCGACAAGTTTTGGAGCATTGTGCACGCCACATTGTTTTGTATTCGATCGTGAACGTGTCCTGAAATACAAGGGACGCATCGATGATAACTGGGAACATGCTGCAGAAGTTACAGAGCACAATCTTCACGATGCCATTCAGGCTTTGGAAGAAGGTCAAGAACCTGCGAATCACGAAGAGCACGCTATAGGCTGTAGCATCAAGTGGAAGGAGGGAGTTACGGTTTAGTTGATCAAATTTATTGATCAGATATTTCCTCTAAGGGAACAGAAACTTCAAACGCTTGCACTGCGTGCACACTGAAGAGATCAACAAGGACAACTGCGTCTTCGGTTAGGTAGAATTTCTCTATTGCGTTGCTGGTATCAGAAGGATACGTAAGGCCTTCTTGTGAAGTCTTTTGCGAAACGAGCTCTGTCAGCTTTTGCATATCATTGACAAAATCTTCAAGGACTATAGGTTGACCGGTCGATAAATCAAACACAAAGGTTTCAATACTATTGTTTGGATAAGCAGCACCATCAAAGTATTTTGATTGAAGGAGCAAGATGCTCAGATGCTCATCATCTATAAGCGTTACATGGAAATCAACAGTGGTATGCTCCGAAAGTTCTACTCCTTCTTCCGCAATTGCCTGATACTGTGTACTACAGTTACGTATATCCTCCTGGATTTGGTAGGCGTACTCATCAAAGTAGCTATTAATGTTAACTTCCACCTGCTTAGATAGCAGCCCAGAAACACGTAGCACCTTGCCTTCGGCAGTACAGGTGATGCCACCTTCCGCATACTCTTCTTGTAGAGCAATTGGCTCAATAACAGGATCCTGGCTTTCCATTTCGATGGAGCAAGCACAGAGACTAAGAGTGCTAAGTGAAAGAAGGATGTGTTTCATAGGAAAGAGAGCCTACTACAGAGGTTCTACTTCAATCAACAAAATTTCCGGCCAAGCCAAAAGCCTGGACCTCGCTCCACTTTCGCCAATACCACGGGAAATGGCAAGTAAGCGGTCATTCTCCAACGAAAACAACCCTTGGTCGAAACTCTTTCCTAAATTCGTAGGCAATTCTGTGATAGGCCCTATTCCCGGTAAACGTATTTGTCCGCCGTGGGTATGGCCGGAAACAGTAAGATGAGCCGATGCGCTCTCTGAGTTGTTAATCACACTTGGATTATGTGAGAGCAGTATCGTAAATACATCTTTGGGAATGCTACTCAAGCTTGCCGGAACATCGTGATGCCCTGTCCACAAGTCATCTATACCGGCTACCGCTACTTTGCCGTGGGGCAATGTCAGAATGTCATTCTCATTTCTGAGAACCGAGATGGAATATTCTTCGAGTTTTTGGGCAATGTTCTCTCCACGGTCTTTTCCGGAATATCGTTTACCAATAGGGGACTGATACTGACCGACGTCATGATTTCCCAGTACGGCAAATATGCCCAGTGGAGCACGAAGCTCGGCAAAAGGAGAGAGGTCGCTTGGGTCTGCAGATCTCGTAAAGACAAAATCACCCGGCATCAAAATAAGATCAGGTAGTTGCTCATTGATCTTCTGCACGACTCTCTGCAAAAACACTTTACCCTTGTATGGTCCAATATGTGCATCGGATACCACAGCGATCTTCATAGGCTGCGCCAGTGGATGCAATAACTGTACTCGCGTCACCACAATCATTTGTGGTTCGATGAATGATGCGTAGGTTACGATAAGAAATCCGAAGAAACCGACGAATCCGAAGAAACCGACGAAGAGTTTTTGTAGAGACCTATGAGGATGCCTTCTCGTCCATATCAAACATGCTAGCCCTCCGCAAAAAGAGAAGGTTATGAGCAGAAGGATCGCAAGATCCCAGATGAAGATGTCAGAGTTTAAGAGAAACATTAGGGGGATTGTACAGCTCCTACTTCTTCTTCAAAACTTTCTTCAAATAATCTCCCGTAAAACTCTCTTTGACTGTCGACACTTCTTCTGGTGTACCTAAAGCGATAATCTTTCCACCGCCACTACCACCTTCGGGTCCTATATCAATCACATGGTCAACAGACTTCACGACATCCAAGTTGTGTTCAATCACGAGCACAGTGTTTCCTTTATCCACAAGTCTCTGGAGCACATCGAGAAGTTTAGAAATATCATCAAAGTGCAGCCCCGTTGTCGGTTCATCTAAAATGTAGAAGGTCTTTCCCGTCGCACGCTTGGTAAGTTCTGTAGCAAGTTTAACTCGTTGCGCCTCTCCACCGGACAGTGTCGTTGCACTTTGTCCAAGGTGAATATATCCCAAGCCCACATCCTGCAGTGTCTGGAGTTTCTTCTTGATAGAAGGGATAGCTTCGAAGAACGTGAGCGCTTCATTAATCGTCATCTCCAAGACATCAGCAATTGTTTTTCCTTTATACGTAATCTCCAGTGTTTCACGGTTGTAGCGGCGAGCCTTACACGCTTCACACGTCACAAACACGTCTGGCAAGAAGTGCATTTCAATTCTCTTAAGACCGTCACCTTCACACTCCTCACAACGTCCGCCTTTTACATTAAAACTAAAGCGTCCGGCTTTGTATCCTCGCAGCTTCGCTTCGGGTGTTGCTGCAAACATATCACGGACATCCGTAAAGACACCGGTATAGGTTGCGGGGTTACTGCGTGGTGTTCTTCCGATAGGGGATTGATCAATCACAATTGCTTTATCCAGATGCTCAAGCCCTTTGATGTCGCCGACATTTTGTGGCTTTGTTTTGGCTTTATTAAGCGTTTTCTGCAATTCCGGTCCTAGAATTCCATGAATCAAACTCGATTTACCGGAACCCGATACTCCTGTGACACCAATAAAGGTTCCGAGAGGGAATGAAACATCAATATTCTGTAAGTTGTGGTGATGTGCATCAGTAATATCAATGGTCTTCCCGTTTCCTTTACGGCGCTTGCCGGGTATTGGAATGGATTTCTTTCCACTGAGGTACTGACCGGTTACGGATTCCTTGTTTTTGATCAATTGATCCGGAGTTCCTTGTGCAATAATCGATCCACCGTACTTACCGGCACCCGGGCCAATCTCTAATAGATAGTCAGCTGCTTCGATAGTTTCTTCGTCATGCTCTACAACAATTACGGTATTACCGAGATCACGCAAGTTGTTGAGCGTGGTAATAAGTCTGGCGTTATCGCGTTGATGTAAGCCGATACTTGGTTCATCCAACACATACAGCACACCCTGAAGCGCCGAACCAATCTGGGTTGCCAGACGAATACGTTGCGCTTCTCCACCGGAAAGTGTTGCCGCACTACGCGACAGTGTGAGATACGTAAGACCGACGTTCTCCAAAAACGAAAGTCTGGAGATCACTTCCTTAAGCACTTTTTTCACAATGGTGTACTCGTACGCTGTGAGAGCGTCGATACCCTTCATTGGCTTCGCACCTTCGGGGCGGTCGTCTTTGGGGGTGAGTGCCACGAAGAACTGTTTTGCTTCATCAATACTCATATCTGTTCCATCGACAATATTAGTGTTGCCAACTTTCACACCGAGAATTTCTTTCTTCAGGCGTCTTCCGGCGCAATCAGGACATGGAAGTTCTAACATATAGCTTTCTATTTGTGTACGCATATAGCTGCTGTCAGTCTCTCTGTGTCGACGTTGGAGGTTGGGGATTACTCCTTCGTATGTCGTCTGATATTCACCCTCAAATTTTGTGGAATCCCAGTTCACACTCAGTTGCTCATCACATCCATTTAAAATGAGGTCACGCGTCTCTGTGGGAAGTTTGTTCCAAGGTGTATTGAGATTAATTTTTCTTTTTGCGGCAAGTGCTTCCAAAATTTTCATCATAAATCCCATACGACTAGCGGATGTCGCCCATGGATGAATAGCACCTTCTGCAATAGAAAGCTTGGGGTTGGGGACAACACTTGATTCATCAACCTGCAAAATAGAACCAAGTCCATGACAGATTTCACATGCTCCGTGTGGAGAGTTAAAGGAGAAACTACGTGGTTCGATAATTGGAATAGCGCATTCTGGGTGGTCGTGACAGACATAATCCTCGGAGAACTGTCGTACATCTCCTGTATCTGCATTCATGACCATCATGAGTCCACTTCCTTTTTTGAGAGATAGTTCCACAGAGTCTGCAAGGCGTGTGCGGTTGGGATTGGCTTCGCCATCCTTTACTTCTAGATCTCGGACAATCATTCGGTCGATAACAATTTCTATAGTGTGTGATTTCTTAGGATCCAAATCTACCTCCTCATCGACAGTGACTATACTGCCATCGATGCGCATACGTACAAACCCTTCTCTACGGATGGAATCGAGAATTTTAACGTGCTGCCCCTTTCTGCCAATTACCATCGGTGCCAAGAGAAAGATCTTAGCTCCGCTTTCCATATCAGCAATGATATCGACAATTTGTGATGGTGTTTGCCTTGTCAGTTCTCCGCTACATTCCGGACAGTGGACATGACCGACCTTTGCCCATAACAGACGCATATAATCATAGATTTCCGTTACGGTTCCTACCGTAGAGCGTGGATTTCTAGGAGCAGTCTTTTGATCTATTGAAATAGCAGGACTAAGCCCCTCTATACTCTCTACTTCCGGTTTTTCCATTTGGGCGATGAATTGGCGTGCATATGCAGAAAGAGATTCGACGTATCTGCGCTGTCCTTCGGCAAAAATCGTATCAAAGGCAAGTGACGACTTTCCAGACCCCGAAAGCCCCGTTACCACCGTAAGCTTATTTCGCGGAATTTCTGCATCAATACCCTTAAGGTTGTGCATTTTGGCACCTTTGATAATGATTTTATCCATGGAAATCGGGGAAAATTGAATATATACAAAAAAAGCCACTCCCGCGTGTGCGGGACGCCTCTGGCAGCTAAGTTTAGCAAGAAAAAGAGGTTTTGTCTAGGGTTAGCTTAGCAACATGAGAGAAAAGGCGATCAGATTTGCGTAATCTCCAACCTTTTCTCAATTCTTGTCACACGCTTAGGAAGTTGCTTATCTTCCAGATCCTGTACACGAAGATCAAGATCATCAACTCCTCGAATTTCTGCTGTGAGTCGCTCTTCCACACCATCAATTCTCTTTGTGAGCTTTTCTTCCAACTCATCAATTCTTTTGTAGACTTGCAGGAATCCTTTACGGAACTCTCCTGCATGAATCTGCATTTGGTTGATTACATCGATGAGAGTGATGTCCTTTGTCATGGGTCACACAGAATACCGTGCTGATACCTCTCATACAATACTCAGAAAGACTCCCCGAGACACTATTCGATATTTTCGCTTATCTAAGAGCAATAGTCAGTTCCAAAGTGTAGTGGAACTTCTTAAGAAACTTGTAAATCTTCTACAAGCTAATAGCTATAAGCTATAAGCTAGCTATGTGTTTACAGGAATTATCGAAGCAACGGCATCTATTATTCAAAAGACTGATAAGCAACTGGTCATAGAACGCCCTGCGGTATTTACAGACCTCCTTATTGGGTCGAGTATTGCAGTTTCTGGTGTATGCCTTTCGGTAATATCTTTTGATGATACATCAATGACATTTGATGTAATGAACGAAACTTGGGACAAATCGAAACTCGGGCTCCTACAAAAAGGAGATCTGGTTAATTTAGAACGAGCATGTCTTGCAGATACCCGTCTTGATGGCCATGTTGTCCAAGGGCATTGTGAAGGAGTGGGAAGAGTGCAACAAAAAATGAAAAACGGAGAACTGACTATCAAAGTACCGGACGAACTGAATAAATTTTTTATACAAAAAGGATCCATTGCTATTGATGGAGTTTCTCTTACTATTTCCTCTATAGAGGACAATCAAATTGGCGTTGCCCTTGTTCCTCATACGCTAGATAACACAACGCTTGGTTCGTTGAACTCTGGAGACTCTCTTAATATAGAAACAGATGTTGTTGGTCGATATCTTTACGCCTTTTCTCATGAAGAAGCTGCCTACCAAGGGTGATATTCAAGAAATTATTGAGATGTCACTTCGTCCTGCATGGCGGGTAGGCATTGTCTATTCCTCTTTTTATAAAGAGGAGATTGAAATAATGCTTAGTGGTGCTACCAAGGCACTAAAAGCAGTTGGCATGCAAGAGAGTAACATTACACACTATCCTGTTCCCGGATCATTCGAAATTCCGCTCGTAGGTGCAGCACTTGCAAAGCAGCAAAGCGTGGATGCACTTATCGGACTTGGAATTATCGTAGAAGGAGAAACGCATCATGCGCGACTCATTGCGGAAAATGTTGCACGAGGCATCATGGATGTACAGACACAGTATGCTATTCCGTTTGCTAATGAAGTTCTGTACATGGACTCTCTAGAACTAGCTAGACAACGTCTGCATAAGGGTGAAGAGGCCGCACTCAGTGTTCTACATTTACTTGCGCAACTGGCCAGCCTACAGTCTTGACACCTTGTGAAACATACAAGTTTAGGGGTAAGATCTACAGTAACCCTCCATGTATAGACCTCGAACCGTCACTTTTTCGGCACTTGTTGTTGCATTAAGCGTAGCAACTGTCGCTAAGGCTGCATCTGTATTTCCGGATGTACCGCAAGGGCATTTGTTCCAAGAATCGGTTGAAGAACTGGTACGAGCACAGGTGGTGAATGGAAATCCTGATGGAACGTTTCGACCTGATGATAACGTCAACCGTGCTGCGATGCTCAAAATGCTTTACAGGGCAAAAGGAAAAATTCCGGATCCTCTCAGTGTTCGCTGTTTTCCTGATGTAGTGATTGGAAGTTGGTACGAACCATTCGTGTGTGACGCTGCAGCGCGTAAGTATGTAAATGGATACGCAGATGGAACATTCCGTCCGAGTGATCCTGTAAACCGAGTAGAAGCACTCAAGATGATAATGACGGTCTTTGGCATCCCATTGGAAGTAATGACTGATGACAATCGAGAAATTGTAAACTTCGCAGATGTTTCACTTTCTGCTTGGTACACACAGTATCTTCTTACTGCATATAACACACAGATACTTCCTGTTCCCGGACAGACTGGTGCATATTTCTTTCCAGATAAACCCCTATCACGTGGAGAATCTGCAGCCTATATTTACAATGCACTCCATGCAGATTTAAATGCTGCCCGAACGCAAGCGCAAAAAAGTAGCGTAAGTAGTCAGGAATCAACTTCATACAGTAGCCAGACTGCACAGCAAACATCATCAGAAGAATCCAGTAGCGATGATGGAACAGTAACCGGAGTTATGGAAGAGTCACTACCATTCGATCGCAGTGGAAAGTTTGCAGCAAAGCAACCAGTATCGTATAAATTTAACGTGAGCACTGCAAAGGCTGTGGATATAGAGGCAAGTTTGCAATCAGGACAGCCGGGACAAATAACGTGTCGTTTGTATCTTTTGGATGAATCAGGTTTTTCTGATGAGTACTTCTTGGGGTATCAAGAAGGAGAGAAGTGTTACATTAGAGCAACGCTTAACCCCGGAATGTATCAGTTGCAGTTACAGCCTTCACAGAAAGATACAACGTTTACGGTGAATGCCGAAGAAGGAGTGGGGGATGGTAATGATGGTTTCCGCAATGCACGTTCAATCGCTGCAAATGCTGAGAGACAGGATGTACTCGGAGCTTCTGACATAGAAGACTGGTACACGTTCTCCCTGACATCGCAGCAAAGAATGACTGTTGAGGTTGCAAACCCTACAGAACTTCGCTGCATTGTCTATGCGATGAATGATGTGGATTTGGCGAGCTTCTCCGGCCCTCAATGTAATCAAAGCTTCCTGTTCCCTCCAGGGACATATTACATAGCTATTGGCCGAAAGGCGCCACTAAGCGCTCTACAGACGTATACGATTAAGTTAGATAAATAGAGGATTCCTAGGATTCTTGGGTATAATCAGTTCGTTATGGACAGCTTTTCACTTACTCCTATCCCAAAGGCCCTCGAAGCACTGCGTCAGGGTACTATGGTAATTATCATCGATGATGAACATCGAGAGAATGAAGGAGATTTGGTTGTTGCCGCGGAACATATGACAACAGAAAAAATGGCGTTCTTTATTCGGCAAACGGGTGGAGTGGTATGTCTGTCGTTGAGTAACGCGATTGCAGATCAATTAGATCTTCCTCC
>DJKT01000064.1 GCA_002436205.1 Candidatus Peribacter sp. UBA6535 | reverse complement strand
AAGTCTTCGAAGATATCGTAGCTGGCATAACCAGATACAAAGTCTTCTGGGTTTGAATTGCTGCGTTGTACAGAACTTGTTATCCAAGAGATCTGGTAGAACCCGAGGCTAGGATCATCCTTGTAGATCGGCTCGTCACCATCAGAGAAACTACTCTTTCCGGCATCCTGTGTACCTTGCAAACAACCAAGATCCCAGTTATGTCCGCTTTCGTGAACAAACAATGCAAGGAATTCTTCGTCTGGAACTGTACCATCGAGAATCAGAACACTCTTTCCTGCAAGGCCTCTGTGCTTTTGCTTCTCATACTTTACGTAGAAGTTCTTGAGGGTATCTCTACATTTTGCCGGCAGGGCCATTAATACTTCGTTGGCAATCTGTTTATGGCGATCCTCTGCATCTGCCTGTGCAATTGCTGCAAGAAGTCTTTTCTTAGGGGTTACGGCTGCTGCTGGTTTTGGAACTACTTTGGCAACTGCATAGCGGATTGGCTGCGCAGCTATTCTCTGACGTCTACGAACCTCTACATTCTCAAATGCTGCATGCTCAGGATTCTCCTGCTTTACACTAAGGATAGAAGCAGTCTCTATGCCTTCTCGGCTTGCGAGAGTTTCTAAACCTGCTAGACTTTGCTCCTGCACGTTGAGGAAGACAAATCCGAGGGCAGATATAAGGCCGAAAAGGGGGAGAGTAGGACTTCTCATATGTGTCGGAAAAAGGAGATAATTTATACTATATTTATTGTTAAATGTCAACAGTTCAAAATGAGCCTGAAAAGGCTTCCAGTGGCGTAAAAGCAGGCCAGGAGCACGTTGTGGCCATAGAAAAGCTCACCTTTGGTGGAGCGGGTTTGGCGAAGATAGATGGTCAGACTGTCTTTGTCCCTGGGGCTATTCCTGGCCAAAAGGTGAAGATTTGTATCACGAAGAACAAGGGAAGGTACTTAGAGAGCAAGGTTTTGAAGGTGGAAAAGAAGTCTTTGGAGGAGGTACAGCCCAGGTGCCAGCATTTCCATGATTGTGGGGGTTGTACTTGGCAAAACCTGCCCTATGACAAGCAGATCGACTATAAAGAACAGATTATCCGTGAGACGCTAGAGCATCTTACCCCTGTTGATGAAGAGCTTCGCAAGCAGCTCCCTGGCCGTGTGCTGAAGATTATTCCTAGTCCACAGGTATACCATTATCGGAATAAGCTGGAAATGAGCTTTGGATTTGAGCATATGCGTGCAGAGGAGAAAAACGGTAAGCGTATCTATTTGGATGAGAACCCCAGTATCGGGTTTCATCAGCCTGGGAACTGGCAAACAGTACTGCCGATAACGGAGTGCCATCTCTACGATGAGCAGATAGGGCTCCTGCTTCAGGACATCAATCGCTTTATGCAGGAAACGAATCTTCCGGTCTATAATCCTAAGACACACAAAGGCATGTTGCGTTCATTGCTCTTGCGTCGTGGTGTTCAAACTGGAGAGCATATGATTGGCTTTATTGTGAAGGCTAAAAAGAAAGAGCTCGAACCGCTCTTCCAACACTTCATGCGTTTTGCCGGACGCAGTGGTCTTACATCGCTGATGGTAATAGAGAATCACACTGCAAACGATAAACCGGAACAGCCGAAGATTCATACTCTTGTAGGGCAGCCGTCTATTAAAGAGCGCTTGTTTGATTTAGAGTTTGAAATTTCTCCGTTTTCATTCTTCCAGACCAATACGCTCGGAGCGGAAAAGCTCTATCAGGCAATTGCTGAAGCTGCAGATCTTTCGCAGAGTGACACTGTGCTGGATGCGTACTGTGGTATGGGAACCATCGGACAGTATCTTGCGAGATTTTGTGACAAAGTCGTAGGAGTCGAATCACATCCTACTGCTATAGAAGATGCTCTCAAGAGTGCAGGGAAAAATCGCATAGCAAATATCACGTTCTATAAAGGACGCACAGAACAGGTACTTGGTAATCAGCTCAAGGTTGGTGGTAAGTATAAGTTTAGTGTGGTTGTTGTGGATCCACCGCGTGCGGGACTTCATCCAAAAGCACGTGAGGCCATCATTGCCCATAGTCCAAATAAGATTGTTTACGTTTCGTGCAACATGGCGACCTGTGCCAGAGATATGGGAGACTTCCTCAAAGAAGGATACGAGTTGCGTGCTGTGCAGCCTGTGGATTTGTTCCCACATACAGCACACATTGAAACCGTTGCTGTACTACAGAAGAAGTAATGCAAAAGATAACAATCTTCGCTGTTGGCTCCATAAAAAAATCATGGATTAATGAAGGATGTCTAGATTATATGAGTCGTATTCGGCATGAGTACTCTTGTGATCTCATTGAGCTTCCTGCAAGTAAGCAGAAAGATCCCACGAAGCAGTTGCAGGAGGAGTCACAAACTATTCTTAATCGTCTCGCAAAGATGAAGGGATTGGTATTTGTGCTGGATGAACGTGGAGAGGCTCTGTCTTCTGAGGCTTGTTCCCAGGTAATGAGTGAAGCGGCAGATAGAGGCGATCCACTCATTTTTATCATTGGTGGAGCGTATGGCTTGAGTGATGAAGTCCGCCGCAAGGCTGATCGTACAATCAAGCTTAGTGATATGACATTACCCCATGAGCTCTGTCGAATCGTCTTTTTGGAGCAATTGTATCGAGCTAGACAGATAGTAAAAGGTACAGGATATCATCACTAAATCTATTGACGTTGGCTTCAAATCACCTATCCTTTGCCCATCCTTCGAGAGGAATCCTCGATTTACTAAAGAGAAACGCTTTGAGAAGGATTTGTACTTATTTTCCTTCTCATATCCATGGCTGATCAGGATATAACTTGCCGCGATTGCGGTGCTACATTCGTCTTCACGGAAGGCGAGCAGGAGTTCTATAACTCCAAGGATCTCAGCGCTCCTCAGCGTTGTAAGGACTGCCGTGCTGCCAAAAAGGCTTCACGTATGGGTGGTCCACGCGAAATGCATGACGCTGTTTGTGCTAAGTGTGGTTCAGACTGCCAAGTTCCATTCAAGCCTCGCAGCGAGGAAGAGGGTGGAAAGCCAGTTCTATGCCGCGATTGTTTCGCAGCTGAGCGCGGGTAATTTACCTCGTATCTCAAAAAAGCCGGACCCTATGGGTTCGGTTTTTTTATTGTGTATTCTCTTTGTTACTTTTCAGATGAAAAGTAACCAAAAATCTTTGCCACTGATGTGAACGAAGAAATATGTAGAGAATAGGGTGCGTGCTCCTCGGTGAAGTCTCCTTCGGAGCTTCACACTTCGTCGCTAAGCGGATGGTTAATGCTGTGTGATCTTCGTTCACACTACAGTGGCAGGAGGTGGGCTGAGCTGAATGTCTACATTACTGTATCATGCTTCACAAACACCACGTTGGATGTGTGGTATTCTGGTTGTATGAAGCTTAAAGAACTCCTCAAACTTACGTGGCTTCCGGTTGTCGGGGCATCACTCTGTTGCCTTAGTCCGGTGATCATTGTCCTCTTTGGCTTGGGGACAGCAGCGTTTGCAAGCTCGTTGGCAGATACACTCTATGGAGATTACAAATGGATATTTCGGGCAGCAGGCTTACTTCTTCTAATGATTTCTGTCGCATGGCATTATCGCAAAAAAGGAGTGTGTACGTTGGACCAAGCAAAGCGCCATAAAAACGAAATCCTCAATACTATTCTCATCACGATCTTTGTAGGAGTAGTAGGATACATCTTCTTTCTCTATGTTTTAGTCCACTACATTGGCGTGTGGATGGGGTTGTGGCAGCCCGTAGTACACGAAATCCAGAACTATTTTGGGCGAGCTGAGATAGTGGTAGGGGGGGGATAGGAGTTCTTGTTTAGGCTTAATATTGGAACTATGTGCCTTTTTGCTATTAAATTTGGAGTTTTTGCAGGTTTGGGGTTTGTGTAATTTAGAGAAATATGATATCATATACATATGACACACAATACATCACCTTCATCTTTATCTGAGGTAGAGCTCGACTGGGATACCAAGCAGCTCTATTTACTCTTTGTGAAACACTACGCACCAGAGTTACTGGATCAAGATGATTCTCAGTTTGAAAACGAGACAGAAGAGCAACGAAAGCAGCGTGTGGAAGGGTACGTACAGAAGACAAATGTTCTTCTGGAGAAGATGAATATTCTAATGTCTGCATGGAAAAAGAAACTTAAAACTGCCAAAAAGGATCTGCTACATAATTTGGAATCTGGTATCAGTGAAGCAGAGCAACTGCCGAATTTTTCGTAAGTACAACTTAAATCTCACTATCATGTTCAAAAAAACACACACCACTCTTCGCTTCTCTATTCGTGAGCACAGATTGATATTTGATGAAATGCCCAAGACCAATCCCTTTCAGGACTTTGAAAAAGAAGTAGGAAAGGACGGGACGCCAGAACTGGATGATGCGCTAAAAAGCATTTTAGATAAGAAAATCGGTAATGCAGAAGTTCGTGATTACCTCAAGAAATACACAACTGGCAAGATTGGTGAACAGGTAAAAGGAAACAAGGAGTATTTCGAAAAATTGAAGGGTATTCTCGGTTCCATTTTGAAGAATTACGATGAGTTACATGCTGGCAAGGAGTTTAATATGCAAGCAGAAACAAGTGCCGTTGAGCAGAGTGTTATTCAGGAAGTTCAGGCTCTCGGATCGTTTGATGAATTGGTAAAACTAGCTATTGAAATTGGAGTATTGCCTGAGCCAAAGGAGAAAGAGGAGCAAAGTCAGCAGGAAAGAGAGCATGATCTTAAGGGTATCGATCTTGACAAGAACGTTCCGGAAAATATTAGAGATGAATTCAGTAATGAGGCAGAAAGTTCTTTGGCAAAAACTGGAGAATTTATCGCAAAAAGTGGACGCAAATATGTACTTCAAGATGGCACCGTGTATTACAACTCAAAACCATCAGAAAAGAATACCTGGGGGAACGTCGAAGATGATGCTCCAACATTCGTTCGATCGGACAATGGAGAATTTATGAAAACCAGAGTTGGGTACGCCATTGATAGTTTTAAGCAATTAAGTCTCTCTATAGATGGAAATCATGTATTCGATGAAAAGGGGCATGAAATCAAAGCTCAGAATGGCGTCTATACCTATCCAGGAGGTGGATGGCATTTTATTCTCAAGGGAGGCAAGCTCGAGAAGAGTGATAAGACAGGGCAAACAATTGATTTGTTTGTGGAACGTGTCCAAAAGGCATTAGCAGGGAGTGGACTTGATCTTTCCTTTGACGGCAGCATGCTTGGTATGCATAGAATTAACGGAGAAATTCCCGGTGTTGGTAAGCGTGATCTGTTTGATGTGAAGGTTTATTCTGGTGGAGACAAAGGGCAGTTCATCCTTTCTATTAACGGTAGAAAAGTATCAAGCATGCCGCAATTAATTGCCGCAGGGAAAAAGCAGATAGAAAAAGTGAACAGGGTTATTACTGCGCCAAAGAGATTCGATGCGGCTAAATCGAATAAGCAAAAATTTGACGTTGCATCAGAGGCTTTTACTTTGATGAAAGAAGTAGAAACAACGTTCCCCCAGACTTATCTTCGTGCACAAATGGCAAATTTTACCGCATGGATGGTAGTAGAGGACCACATGAATGGGAACACACAGGATCTCAAGTTAGATGATGCAAAGCCTACTATTGATTTCTTGGAGGAATATCTTGATGGGCGTTCATGGGATGAACCCGAGAAGATCGATACCGTTGCTCAATACCACATGCTGCTCTTCAAGAAAACAGGTGATGTGAAGTATAAGAATACTGCAATACGAGCACTGAAGCTTGGAAATTCAGAATCACGAGAAGCGTGGGATCGTCTGGATGATGATGAGAAAAAGCTGGTTGAGGCAAACGAGGAGTTGCTGAAGAAGCTGGAAGGTAACTAAAACTACTTTGAGAAAAGCTCAACATTGCCAACTCTTTGTCTTGGCAACCTTGGCAGGTTAGAAGGCACTTATTTGGCTAGCATTAGCTGAAGAATCAAGATTGCCATCCTGCTTATCTATGGAGGGCTTGGCAACCTTGCTTTCGGGGAATTCCCAGTACCATCGGGTGCCATCTTCGTCTACCTTTTTCACAGACTTCACCTTTAACTCTTTCTTGGCTCTGTCCAACGTACGCTTCGAGATGCAGTTAGCTTGGGCGTCTGCATAGGCTCTTTTTGCTTCGCACTCCCCTTCGAGCAGTAGTGCAGTCAGGAATGTCTTTGCTTCTTCGAGTGCGGTTCCTTGATCACCAGTTGGCTTAGTAAGAACATCCGTAGCCGAGACACCGTCATCTTCATGCCAAGAGAATGTGCCGTCATGGAATGAGTATGCAGTTGGAGGTGGCTTCTGCCCTATGTTGTTCTTTATACAATCAACAATACGAAGCTCAGGCTTCTCTGGATGCTCTCCTACAAATAATGCTGTGCGTGCGAGTCCGATATAACCAATGGAACCTATGACACGATAGATAGCTTTGGTACCGGCAGACTTATTGAGGTGCATAACACAAATAACAGCTATCCCCAGACGCTCTGCAATCTTTGCGAGGGGTGCTATTGCTGTACGCACATCAACATCCTTGTGTGAGTCTGTGTCCTTTGGCATGTACGAATTGATAGGATCAAAGATCAGTAGTCTGTAATCACCTTGAGCCAGATGGTCTTCTATAAGTTTCAGATCATCGCCAAGAGAAAAGTGTTCTGGTCGCTCTTCGTCGGTGCCGACTCCTGCCTCTAGGAACACGTTGTCAGCATCCACTCCTATTGCATTCATGCGAGGGAGGATGGTGTCACCCTTACCGTCTTCGGCATTAAAAATCATGACCTTGCCCTTTGAAACACCTTCGGTTGCTCCGGGAAGATAGCCTCCATTACTTACAGCTGCAGCGATAGCGAGGTACAGCCACGTCTTTCCGACTTCGGGGTCACCCACAATCAGTGATAACTTCCCCTTTGCGAGCCACCCTTGCCAGAGCCAGTCGATCTCTTCCAGTTCCACGTCTTTCAGGCAGAGTGAGAAAAACCTTCGCACCTGTTTACTCTTGGGGTGAGCACCCTTGTCCTTTTTAGCAATATCAGGGTAATGCTCCTTAAACCACGCAAACGTTTCGGCATTGTTTAGTCTCTTTACAGTCTTTATATACTCAAATGAACTGTACCCCTTCTTGGTGCTGGGTAGGTGATCTGTACCGCCGTGCACAAGGAATTTTTCCCCCTTCGGTGTGAAGCACGCTTTCTTTTTTTGAGAGCCTGGCTCCCAGAAGTTGCGTCCGTCAGTCTCCCAACCCTTATCTTTACAGACAAGCTCAGCGATAGGTACAGAGTTGAAAGACTCTTGCTATTGTTTAAGAGAACTATGATATGTAGATTTGACATGGTTACTGCTATTAATTGCTTCCAAACAGTGGTACTGTTCTTGGTATGAAAAGTTACACATTGCCATTTTTATTTGTAGTTTTATTTGTAACAGCAACAGTACATGCACAAGATGTGCCAATGGCTTGCTGCAAGAAGGTAGGTAG
>DJKT01000059.1 GCA_002436205.1 Candidatus Peribacter sp. UBA6535 | reverse complement strand
ACCGCTTGGCTACGCCCCAATATTGTCTCAGATTATAGAGTGCATCACGCTGGATCCAAGTGATTCTAGCGGAAAAGTGCTATTCATTCACAAATATACGTATTTTTGGTATAATAGAGGAAACAAACATAATTCATATGGATGGAATAAGCAGTGCAGAAACTGGCAGCAATCCGGAATATCAAAGACTCCGGGAGTTACTTGATAGTAACAATTTTGAAGAGTTAAAAAGCCAGATGCGGGAGATGATGGATGCAGGTTCTTTTGAAATAGCATTACAATCTTTACCCCCTGAATTGGCACAGATTGGCCTCGAAGTTGCAGAACAAGTACCAGATTTGCAAAAGAGGACTGATTATCTTGTTGCAGGAATGATGCATCCGGACCAAGCTACTGCACGCATTGCAGCTGGCATGGTAAAGCGAAGCGGAAATCCTGTGTCGCTTCTCACAAAGATTGCCGGGGAGAGTGACACACGAAAGAAAGCTGCTTTGGCTGCTGCAGCATTTGTATCATTGCCTGTGGTTCCTCCTGCAATTGAGAAAGATGTAAAAAATGGTCCAATGGAAGACTTGGCAATATCAGCGTACATTGATCGCATACCTCCGGAGCAGTTAAGCGTTGATGTAGGTGTGAAGTTTGGATCGTTTGTAAACAAGGTTGATTCTGATGAATCGGCCAAAAAAGCGACGCAAGGGCACGAGGACGCAAAAAACAAAGCAGAAGAATATATTCTCTACACTGCAGTAGTACAGTCTTCGAAAGACCTTACAAAGAAGCAGGCAAAAGAGAAGACTGCAAAAGTACAAAAAGCTCTTAAGAAAGCAAACATCAGTACATCGACACTCTATCTCAATCCACAAAAAGCACTGAATGCTCTTAAGAAGAGTGATATCGACAAGGCTGATCTCGACTTTGCAAGTACGGTGGTAAAAGAGGTAAGTAAGAACGGTGCGACTTCGTATGCATTGATCAACAATCACCAGATTGCAATTCATCTTCTACAATTGGAAGACAAGCGATATTACAACCAGTACGTAAAGGTGCTTAATAGCAGCCTATCGCAACAGCAGAGGTTACTGGAGCAGAGAAGAATTCTTTTACAAGCAGCTACTGCTCGCAAAAGTTCACTTACAGATTTCTTTTCAGCACAAGCAGAAGCGATAGGAGAGACACGGGCCACAAGTGCTATAGCAACAGGTATAGCAGAAGCGGTAGCAGTGGGAGTATCTGCTGTTGCAGTGATAGATCAGGTAATTGGATCTGATAAAGACGCAGTAGACGAAGATGAATCCAAAGTAAGTGCTGTAGAAAGCCAGATGCCTTCAGAACTAAAGATCGCTATTGCACAGTCAACGAATAGAGAGGAGCGGGAGGATGGTTCTATGGCACTGGATATAGGAGGCTATACGGTGGTGTTTGATGTATTGCAGGGCACATTAAAAGCAAGTTTAGAAAGTGCGGATGATACGGTATTTCCTGTAGAGGATCTTACGGTAAGCGGTATAGAGCACACCGCAGTCTTTCGTGTAACTCCTCATGATCTTAATAAAGCTGTGTTAGATGGAGACCGGTACACAGACCGAGAGACAGTAGCCAAAGTATTTCATTTAGATACTACAGATGAGCGCATGAGTAGCCGAAAAGACAATAGTCGATTACTCTACGAAAAACATCTTTCCGGGATGGTAAACATTCGAGAGACGGTGATAGATATGTACAAAACACTGGGTGTCATAACTCAGCCATCCAATACGGTAGATCCTATAAAAGCTGCGCGTGCACATGCACTTTTTGCCTATTTGGATGCAACAATGGGTCTGCAGTACGTATCTACAGAAGATATCGTAGCCATTGGTAAGCGCTGGCAACAGGCAGAGAAAAGAGGGGAGCCTGTCGTCATGATGGTGCCGGAAATTGCACGCAGCCAGATGGAAGATATCGCTTAAGGTTACTATTTGAGTAGAGTGATTACCTCCTCATCAGATACTTGTGCAAATTCCGAGTAAAACTGTCCGACTGCAAAAAAGAGCTTCGGGATTTTAGGGCACACGACCTCATCAACTTCCTTCTGAATGCGCTTGATAGCCTCTGCCGGAGCAACGCCAACAGCAACTACAAGCTTGGCAGGTTTTTGGCTTTTGATAGCCTTTAACGCGGCAAGCATCGTAGAGCCTGTGGCAATACCATCATCGACAACAATGACGGTGCGATTTGCTAGGTCGATAGGTTCACGCTGCGGTGTGTAGCTCTTACGTCTACTGCGGATAGTTTCCAGTTGCCTTGCGGTCTCCTCTTTGACGTAGGGGTCATCCTCAGAGAACCCTGCTTCTTTGTTTATCTGCACGAAACCCGACTCATCCACAGAGCCGATTGCATACTCGGGATTTCCTGGTGCACCAAGCTTGCGCACAAGTACGACATCTAGCTCTCCATCAAGTGCATCAGCAATCTGCTTTCCCATGGGCACAGCACCACGAGGAATGGCGAGGATTAGCGGATGTTCGCCGCGATATGCAGAAAGCTCTTCTATCAGTTTTGCTGCTGCTTCGTCTCTACTTTTATACGACATCAGACATACCATACTCCACTGCACAGAGTCTGATATACTTTTTTTATGAAATGTGAAAAAGCACTCAGCACACTACGAAACCGCCAGGCAGGTAAAGCGGATTTTCGGGCTGCAGCAAAGGATATTTCTCATATGCTTATTGATGATTTGCAAAACCGCTTACAAGAGAGCAGTGTCGATACAGAGAAGCTCTGTTTTCTTATTATTCTACGATCAGGCATAGCATTACTTCCTGAAGCAGTTGAAGCTTTTCCTCATGCACCAGTCGGTGTTGCGGGAGTGCAACGCGATGAAACCACATACGAGCCGCAGTGGTACTACGAAAAGATGCCTCCTCTAACATCCGATTCCGTCGTCGTCATTCTCGACCCTATGCTCGCAACGGGTGGCTCAGCTGAAACGGTTATTTCCCATGTAATAGAGCAGGGAGCGAAGGCAGATCATATACACTTTGTCGGAGTTCTTGCAGCGCAGGAGGGTGTAGAGCGCATAGAATCAATCATTCCAAAAGAAAATATCATCCTTGCTGATATCGACCCAGAGCTCGATGGCAACAAATTCATCGTTCCGGGTCTGGGAGATTTTGGGGACAGATATTTTGGATTTGATGATACGCACTCATAGTTGAACAAATAATTTATTCATTTGCTCACTATAGCTTCTCTGAACCATTGTTTAATCCTCTCAAGTTCTTCTCGTCTTCTTTTGATTTCTTCGGGGTCCGGTTTTGCAGCATCTATTGGTTGTATAGAGTAGGCAATCAGATCTTCGTTGCAGAGGCGGCAGGTATTGGCATTGAGAGATCCTTCTGATGAGAGCCCTCCTACCAAAGTGATCTTAGCGAGGATACTTTTTGCTTCTACAACAGTTAACTTCTCCAATGCCAAATGCATAGGAATGTTATTTTGATCAGTACTCTTTAGCATACCCTCTACTACCGTAGTAAGTGTTTCGTCCGATACAGAAGCAGTGATGAGGACATCCCCGCTCTCATACCGAATGTCCAGTCGGTTATTTACATTGCCCGATATACACATTTCGTCTGGCGCCCTAGTAATATCAAGATTGTGAGAGCAGGGTATCCCTGCAGTATGGGCATTAGCACCAATAGTAGTACTTTTGAAGTAATGATGTTCTCCTTTGTGCTCAATGATAATGATCAGTGTATTCTTGTTGATCACAGCTTCAACATGGGCAGGTTTCCCATCGATCATTACCGTTCGTTCAAACAAACGGTGTCCGTCTATATTCACTTCAGATTTGCTGCTTGGTGTAAGAAGATATGCACCTGTTCCCAGTGCACCATTCACAGCTGATAATACAAAACACGTAGACAGATTTATAAACGATCTTCGATGTAGCTGCGCAGTATTTGCTGTGTTTTCTTGTGCAGATAAAGAAGGTCGTTTGCGCATTAGACACATCATATCTCTTTATGAGAGTAAGATGCAATCAGCTTCGACTTGCCAAAAATTACAAGAGTACAGAGCCGTCAAACGCAGCAACACTCACTTCATTTTCGGAAGTAACTGATCCTGCAACTTTGGCTTCTATTCCGGCTGCCTGCAATGCAACTACGGTATCATCCGCATCAGTTTTTTCTACAATCACCAACATGCCGTTGCCCATGTTCCACGTTTTGTAAGCCTCATCAGTCGCAACGGAACCAAGTGCGATCAAATCTTTGAGTGCATCGTGCGGTGCAAAAAGATCTGTAAGCTTGGCACCGCATCCGGATTTCTTGAGTGTGCGCTTGAGATTTTCTGCAATGCCCCCTCCGGTAATGTGCGCGAGGCCTTTTATATCAATCTTTCGTTCTTCCCCGTGCCTTCCAAGAAGACCAAGAAGTGCTGCATGGAAGATCACACTCGGGGTCAACATCACTTCCCCCCAGGTTGTTCCATCTTTCCATTCAGTTTTGTGCCAGTCGTTCCCGTGCGCATCAGAGAGAATCTTACGAATCAAACTAAATCCGTTACTGCGGGCGACACCGGACTTCAGGGCAATAACCGTGTCTCCATCAGCAATATCTCCTGTATCAATTACACGGTCTTTAGCAACAACACCAACACTCGTTGCATTCCATACCGGAGAATTTACCGCTCCAGGTACTTCTGCGATTTCTCCACCGGGCATTACAATGCCTTGCTCTAAACATGCTTTTGATAGTCCATCCAGAAGCGCATCAATCATTTCCTGATCAATCCCGGCGACGTCCAGAGTATTACTCAGAGAGATCACTTCCGCCCCGGTACAAATAGCATCGTCTGCCACCATGGCAACGAGGTCTTGGCCGATCGTATCAAACTTGCTCATGGCAACAGCCAACTCCATCTTGGATCCTGTTCCGTCATCGTTCTGAACGAGATAAAAGTCTCCCATATCCAGAAGTCCTGCAAATCCACCATCGCCACTGACAGGCTCTCCGATTTTGCCGGATCTGCCTGAAAAGGTCTTTTTCGCGTGTTCGTAGGCAGTTTTAGATGCTGCGTTTCCAGCAGTGATATCGACGCCGGAATCTTTATAAGTACTCATGTGCCTAGTGTAGCGTCTTTTTCTGTTACAATCCTCCCATGATTCGCATTATTCTTGCCATTGTCGCTGCAGCCAATTTCTACGCTGCGTACCTGTTTTTCTTTACCCCGGAGATCATCGGAGTGTGGTATGTGTTGCCTCCTATAGATAATACGCACAGATTCCTGACGATGATTATC
The DNA here is from genome assembly GCA_002436205.1 of Candidatus Peribacter sp. UBA6535. Lineage (GTDB taxonomy): Bacteria > Patescibacteriota > Gracilibacteria > Peribacterales > Peribacteraceae > UBA2170. The sequence continues at coordinate 1,065 of DJKT01000059.1, read as the reverse complement.
GGTGCTCTACTTTCGGTATTTGGTCTTGGTGCACTGCTCGCATTCTTTCGACCCGCAAAGTACTGGAGCATTATCATTATGCTTCTTCTGATGCATTTTATGATCTTCCTGATCGATGTCATTGTACTTTCTCGTGGTCAGATGCAGTGGCAATCTATGATTCCGGAGATCGTGTACTTCCTGGTAATTTCCACTGCGATGGTTCGATGGTTCCCGGTAAAAAAGAAAAAGAAAGAGGAAAAACCGGTGGAGGTTGCTGCAGAAATAGTGGAGGAGCCGAAACCACAGGAGGATTCTGATCTTTTTTAGGAAGTTACAGCAGTTATTTTTACTTTCTTTCTACCCGTTGCTTTCGGGGTTACTTTTTTAACATCTGCACTTGTTGCGTATCCACCAACACTATCCCGGATCACCGTGCCATCGCGCAGTTCAATGACACGAGTATTCAGAGCATCAACAAGGCCGGAGTCATGCGTGGCAATAATGACCGTTGTACCGCTTGCATGAATTTTTTTGAAGAGATTGAGTATCTGTAGAGATTGATCCGGATCGATATTTCCGGTTGGCTCATCGGCCAGAATAATCAAGGGATCATGTGCGATAGCTCTGCCTATAGAGGTTCGAGCCTTTTCTCCCCCAGACAGAGATGGTGGCAAGGTGTTTGCGTGTTTGGTGAGATCTATCATGTGTAAAATCTTGCGTACGCGAGTGTCAATTTCTTCATCAGGCACACCGCATACCTCCAGAGGGAAGGAGATATTTTCTGCTACGGTTCTATTATTGAGGAGTTTGTAATCCTGGAATACAACACCGAGTCTGCGTCTAAATATTTGTAGTGCAGTGGGTGGCACGAGACGCATATCCACACCATCAATTTCAATGTTTCCTTTTGTAGCTTGTTTAACTCCCGTCAAAATATGGAGAAGTGTCGATTTACCGGCACCCGAAGGACCGGTAATACAGACGAATTCACCAGGCTCGATGCGAAAGGAAATATCGGTTAGGACATTTGCGTTTCCGAATGATTTTGAGACTCCTTTAAGTTCGATCATGGACTTTAGTATA
>DJKT01000025.1 GCA_002436205.1 Candidatus Peribacter sp. UBA6535 | reverse complement strand
AGTGATATTGAGCATCGCTTTGTTAAAGACTTCCAAAGGGGCATCTTTTGTCCGTGTCTTAATAATACCCATCGCATCCCAGAAGATCTTTCTGGCAGTTGCCTTCTTTCCTTGCATCATGACACAGTTGATGAATTTCTCGATCACTGGGTCTGAGTCCTGTGGAATGTACACTTTAACGGGAGTAGCCATAAGAAAAATTAGGAACCTTTCGGTTTTTTAGCACCGTAAGCAGATCTACCTTGCCTTCGTGTCTGTACGCCTTCTGTGTCGAGAACACCACGAACAATGTGGTACCGAACACCGGGAAGGTCTTTTACACGACCTCCGCGAACAAGCACAACAGAGTGCTCTTGAAGGTTATGCCCTTCTCCACCAATATACGCCTTTACCTCATGTCCATTGGTGAGACGCACACGAGCAATCTTACGCAGAGCAGAGTTTGGCTTCTTTGGAGTCATGGTCGTTACCTTAATACACACACCACGCTTGAACGGCGCACCACCCTTGGTTGGGGTGTTTTTAAGCTTGAGGGCATTCCAGCCATACTGGAGTGCAGGTGACTTGGATTTCTTCACCTTGTCTTTTCGGCCTTTGCGGATGAGTTGATTAACGGTTGGCATAGGTATACGAGGAATCGCCCGATGGCGTCATTTATCGACGCCCAAGATCAGGCAAACGAGATACTAAGGGCTCGAAAAGCCAAAGTAAAGCGAAATAGTACTATTTCTTTGTAAGCTCAAGCTCCTTCTCCGCCATTTCTGCAATAGTCTCAGCAGTGAAAGGCTTTCCTGTATATGCATTCAGTACTAACCGTGATGCATCATCTGTTTTTGTGGCACTAGTAATTTTTTTGTCAGGAAGAGAAAAGGAGACGTCAATATTCACAGTCTTACCCTCCTTCGTTAAATAGGTAATAGTAAGATCTGCACGATATTGGTTTGGCAGAAGTTCTTGAGTTGCCAAAATGCTGTCTGCTTCATTGTACTGTTTGAACAATGTGTCGAGCTCTTTAACAACCGGTTCTAATGCCTCTTTGAATTTAGGAATTCTCTCAGTAAATTCTTTCTTTCTCTGAATTTCCTTAAGCATCTCATCTCTTTGCCTTTTAACTTCTTCCCTAGCTACTACCTCATCGAGGAAGGGGGTTTTTCTATCAAGAAACAGCATTACGAAACGTTCTTGGTCTATTTCTGTAAATTTCAAATTCTTGTACTTTAATAGATGTGGGTTATCTATTGAGGTGTCCTTTAGATCTCCCTTGTACGCAAATTTTATTGTTTTGTAATCTTCACTGAGATCAACAGTGTACTCTCCAAACTGATCACTTTTGTACGTAATACGAAAACCACCAGTACGAGGGACAACGTTTACTGTATAACCATTATCTCGAGCAATAGCGAGCAATCCCTCCTTGGCTTTTGCTTCGAGTTCCTTTATTTGCTCCTTTTGTTTCAAAGCCTTAGCAAGAGCCTCTCTTTCTGCGGCATCTTTGGGATCCTCTTCATATGAAGTGTCTCCTCCTTTGCTTCCCCCTCCTTCTTCTGGTGGAGAAGGGGGCGAGTTAAAAGGAGGCGGTAAGGGGAAATCGGGTTCAGGTGGACTACCCGTCTTTCTCAAAATGATCTCATCTACCTTCTTCTTTCCGAACTTCTTATATAATTCAATAAGTGTATCTGAATCTCCATTAAGAAATTCAACAGGGATCTCACCTTTCTCTATCACCATTTCAAACTGAGCATTCGGCATATACTTTAACCCTGCCAAGAATGCACCCCTGTTCCTTTCCCAATTGATAAGTGACTCAACACGCGGATTGTAATCTTGGATTATTTCAGCCATGAGAGTGCCTAAGCTTTTATCCTCTCCTGTGATGTGCCTCTCGGCAGCCAGTTTTGCCATATCTGGATTGTCCGAACTGTCTTTAATCTGATCTACAATATTTGTATAGACATCGGGCTGAGCAAACTTCAAAAATCTCATGAGATCTTTGTTGCCTCCTATACTACTAAGTTGTTTTGAGGAGAATGCTGGATTAGTGAGATACGGCCCAATCCCAGATTCATCTGGAGATGAAGCAATGGCATTAATTGTTCGTAATTGATCAAGTGTCTTTACGCTACCAATAACCTGCCCTCGTGCATCTGCACCAATACGTTCAAAAACGTTTTTCATGTCATTCAATTTTCCACTCTTGTTCCAATCGGTCCAAAACAGATCCGGTTGTGCACCAACCGCTGCAACCACTACATCCTTGAACTTATCTGGTGAGCTCTTCCAGTACTTGTTGTATTCAGAAAGAACATGTTCCAACAGTTCTCTTGGTGCTTTTCCGATATTCTCTACAACGCGGTCTTGATAGTCCGGTAGGCCTACCGTTGATTTTGTATCAGGACCAAATGGATCATCACTACCAATTTCTCTATTACTCTTCAAGCGCTTCAAACGTACCGGGTAGTACTTGAGTGCAAGAGGCTGATCTTCAAGTGCTTCAGTAAGCATTTTGAAGTACTTATCCATTCCCTTTGCTTTATAATCGAGGCCTGTTGCAACAAAATCATTCTCCCTTCCTTCAAGGATTGTTGGGTCAAGCTTCGCAGACTCTCGTACTGCCTTACGGTAAAGATCAGGATACTTCTTCCCCCATTTCAGCAGTGTCTTCTTTCCTACTTTCTTTTCTACCTGACGGAGCATTCCGGGGTTATTGGTAAGGTTTTCCCTGATCTCTCTATAAAACTTATAATCGTTATTAAACTCTTGTAGTGCAGTGCGGATCTTCTCCCAGTCTCCAATTTGCTGTCTTTTATAATCCGGATCCTGGTCAAGACTTGTTGATTTGTAATCCTTAATAGCCTTAATCCTTCTGCGGAATTGTGCTTCAGACTCGTACCCGTTTCGTGATACTTCTGCAGCAGGTGTTTTCTTTTTTTGAAGGTATTTAATCTGATTGTCTACTTCATCAATAGCCCAGTTCTGACGTTCCGTATCAAGATCTTTAACAACAAGCTTTCCTTCCCATCCAAAAACCAAACCTGTGAGCTTATCAGTACCACCTGCTCTGGTCTGATATAACTCCATAAGGGCAAAAGCCTTCTTTAAGATGCGACCCATCTCCGGATCTTTACGGAGCGTATCTCCATCAAGAAAACGTCGGATAGACTCTCTGCTGAGTGCTTCTGCGTAATCTTCATCTATAGGAGGTGCATCCGCGCGACCTCCGAAGGGTTTTCGAACAGAATCTTTCGCTAGGTCTGAGTATTTTGCCCGAAGGCTATTGCGAAAACTGCTCGTAGAGCCTCTACTCTTCTCTGCATCTGTGCCATAAATCTCTTTCAGGCGCTGGCGCATAGAATTTTGATTTTCATGAATAAGCCTATTCTCCTTAGTGGAAGAACGAAACGCGCCAAAGGCTGAATAGAGCTTTTTCATTATGCGTCATCAAAAGAAGTAAGTTCCTCCTCTGCATGTTGCACCTCCTCTGTATGTTCTAATTGCTCTTTCTTAAAGATGCCTCTTCGTTTCTCATTCTTCGCCATGCGGGCTTTTATCATTTGCCCATCTTCCATAAGACCAAGGCGACGCTCACATTCCTCAAAATCATTTTTGTAGCGCTCCATGCGCAAAGCAAAATCTTCATCGGACTCCCCTTCTCTCTTCTCATCTATATTCTCTGTATTTGTTGTGAGAAGATCTGTATTTAGATCTTTCATAACAGAGTTATACAGTTCGTCTCCCTGTGCCAGTTCTTCATTTGTATTTGTTTGAATCATCTAGATATTATAGCAGAAATGGCCATATTTTGGTAGCCAAAAGAGCAATGGGGATACTAAACAGCTTCTTTGTCAATTCCTATTCAGAAAATCATTTTCTCTCTCTAACAAAATCGCTATTAGGTTTTCAAACCAGTTTGGTCCTTCGTCGCGAATATAATCCTGGCAGAAGGATTTTAGAACATCCTTTAGTACATCTTCGTTTCCTGCAAAAGCATCAACAACCCCCTTCATCTGAACCCTCACGCTGGCATGTGCAGGATCAGTTTTTAATTGTTCAAAATGCTCTGGCCTTATTCCTTCAGTCATCATTTTTCTAACTACTGGTTCTGCGACCTTAAATTTTTTCATATACAGTGCAACCGAATCACGCGCGTAGAACTTCCAGGTGCGTTCTGATAATCCCTCTTCTTCGGCTCCTCTCACATAGGTATTCCTTTCATCTGCTAGCAAAGTACCTATGTCATCCAATTGATTCTCATTCAAAAAGCCTTCGGTAGTAAAGATGTGCTCAAAATATGGATGATTATTTCCATATCCGGTTATTTGATCTAGGTATCCATAATTAATGAATATCATCGGAGCTTTTTCTGGGTCATCAAAGTCCCCATCAATCATAACAAGCCCTCTACCACCTGAACCGGGAACTGTCTTTCCTCGGTCATACTTTGGCATTTTTGAAACTTCGATGAACTGTGCAAAACCGTACTCTTCATTCCCTTTCATCTCTTGATTCTGATACCATCGAATTCTATCGAAGTCTTTATTGTTTGTGATGCTAAACTCCTTTGCCATAAGGTTCGTTGCTCGCTGTCTGTACTTTAGATCTACATGATTTTCTATCCTATCTGCTGCAGTTACAGGCTTCTTTAGCTCATCAAGCGCACCACTGCGATTTCTTTTGTACCGATCCATACCATGCATAGACAGTGCCGCTAGATGGCCATCGACGTAAGCACCCGGAACACGCATTTGGGTTCTCCATCGATCCGTCTTAAAAAGAGGATGATCGCCCTCAAAACCGGGGTGATTTTGTACAATATCCCAAAATCCATTCCAAGCCTTTGGATAGATTTTGGTCATTTCCTGAACACCGCGCTGAAAATCTTCCAGACGAAAGACATCTTTTGCCAATGTCTGAATCCTTTCATCAAAATCTACCATTTGTTCACGCAAGCTACTCTTGAATTCACCAGGGGCAGACGGAATATAATCCCTACCTCTTGCTTGAGCATTCGCACGTACTCTCTCCATACTTCTTGCCTTTTTACCTACTACACGCTGATAGGTTTCTTCGAACCAACGCTCTAGCTGACGCACAAACTGCTCAAATGTTACTGTTTGCTCATTTCTCTTAGACGCTTTCTCTTTGTTTGGATACAATTCTTTGTCACGCGGATTCATATTAATCTCAATACCGCCAAGTTCTGGTGGCTCAGGAGCTTCTCCATATATCTCCCTGCGTTCAGAGAGTACATGCTTACGGGGCCGAAAGGGATTGAATTTATGCATCATCAAAAGATTCGAATTGTTTCTCCATTTTCTCTAAATCCTCTAAATCGTAGTTTTTGGCTATAGATTGGAAATCCTTCACTGCAGTATTCATAAGAACAATTTGTTCTTTGATGTATGCAGGCCAACGCTCTACAAACGTTTCAAATGCCTTTTTGTACCGCTCAAAACGCTCTTTGAGCTCTTCGTCAGAAAGCTCTTGAAACATTTCTACCGTTTGCTCACGGTTTGCACTCGTTAACTCCGGTTCAATCTGCTCCATCAAATCATTAAAGAGGATTTCTTGAATTTCCTCCTTAGAAGGAGGGGTCTTTCTTCGAAATGCTTTAGTACTAAATGGTGTCATGAATGTGTATTTGAATTTCACTTCATTATAGCAAAAATTTGCCTATTTGCCTATACCAATAACCCCTCCCATCATACTGAGAGAGGCTATTGTATAAATTTTTTATTCAGACTTTTCAGCTTCTGCTGGGGCTTCTTCTGTTTTTACTACCTCGGGAGCATCTACTGTTACTGCCTCATCGATAGCAGCATCATCCCCTCCTCTCCTTGTAGCTGGGTCTGCACTCTCTCCTGGACGGTCTCCACCCTCTCCGAAGCGATTGCGGTATACCTCTCCTGTTGGGATAAGGCGCCCGATAATCACGTTTTCCTTCAGTCCCTGCAGGCTATCGACCTTTCGGGTTGTTGCAGCTTCTACAAGAACACGGATGGTTTCTTGGAAGGATGCTCCCGCAAGCCAAGAGTCTGTAGCCAAAGCGGCTCTAGTAATACCCAGAAGGAGTTGCTCGTAGGTTGCACGCTTCTTACCGTCTTTTGAGAGAAGATCGTTTTCGTAATCCACATCTCCGAGATCCACTGTTTCTCCCGGCAGGAATGTGGTGTCTCCCGCATCAATGATACGTACCTTGGAGAACATCTTTCGTACAATAATCTCCAAATGTTTATCATTAATGGTCTGACCCTGAGAAGCGTAAATACTCTGTACCTCTTGGACGATATAGTTTTCTACAGCGTAGGTTCCTTGTTTGGCCAAGAGGTCCTGCAAGTCGTAGTGACCAAGGTTAATGGGTTGACCCACCTCGATGGTTCCATTGTTTTTGATGAGGAGAGATTCACGTGCACTAAATTCGTAACTACGATCCTGAATTTCTGCATGCTTCACTTTCACGATGCTTCCATCAACAGAACTAATTTTTCCTGCGATCTTTGCTTTGATGGTGCTCTTGTCCGTTGTGGACTTGGCAATAACCGTGCGCTCTTTTACTTCGTCACCTTTTTTAAGTTGAATCTGATACCCAGTTGGAATCATGTACGTATCCTCTCCCTTCTCCTGCTCGACGATGTGCACAAGTGTGCGGGAACCGGAACGTGATACTTTTACCGTACCGGAAATATCGCTCAAGATAGCAGGAGTACGGGGGCTTCTAGCTTCAAAGAGTTCTTCGACACGTGTAAGACCCTGCGTAATATCGCTTCCTTCAGCTACACCTCCCATATGGAACGTTCTCATCGTCAGCTGAGTACCAGGCTCACCAATAGACTGAGCAGCGATGATACCAACAGG
>DJKT01000037.1 GCA_002436205.1 Candidatus Peribacter sp. UBA6535 | reverse complement strand
AACTCGTTTTTATACGATATATATTCGTACTACAAATGAAATTTGCATTGTATACGAATTATTTGTAGTATCCCTTCGTATAAAAACTCAGCTGTATCCTCTTTTCTTTTCGCTGCTATGCAAAACTATCTGGATCAAATGCAGAGAGAGCTAACGATACGGAACTACAGTCCAAAGACGGTAAAGAGCTACCTGTATGGGTTACGTGAATATTTTACATTCAAGAAGAGCGCATTTGAGATTCTGGACGAGAACAACATTCGAGACTTTCTGTTGCATTGTCAGAAGAAGAACATGTCAGCAGAAAGCAGGAATGTGTTTCTCAATGCCATTAAGTTCTTTTATCGACATGTCATTAACGTGCAACGGAAGGTAGACATTCAAGTAGCAAAAACAGGTTACAGCTTGCCTGTAGTTCTTTCGCGTAATGAGATCCAAATTTTGCTTGATGCAGTTCAAAATTCAAAACATCGCCTTCTTCTGTCGCTCGCATATGGTGCTGGATTGCGTGTGAGTGAAGTAATTACTTTACGTGTTCAAGACGTTGATTTAGATGAGCAAACGTTACACATCAAACAAGCGAAAGGAAAGAAGGATCGTATCACGGTGATGCCTGAAAAGCTCGTTGATGATTTGCGGTCAATCATGGCAGGAAAAGCTAAGGGTGATATTGTGTTTGCCAGTGAGCGAAGTGGTAAGTTGACTGCACGTACAGCACAGAAAATATTTCAGAATGCATTACAAAAAGCAGGCATCAAAAAGAATGCGACGTTTCATAGCTTGCGTCATAGCTTTGCAACACATCTTCTGGAAAATGGAACAGACGTACGATACGTTCAAGAGTTATTGGGGCATCAGAACATCAGAACGACACAGCGATATACTCAAGTTACAAATCCCAACTTAAAACGTATCCAGAGTCCACTATGAATGAGAAAAATCCCGCTTTTGGCCAAAAGAAAGTTCGAACCGATATTTTTTCAGGTTCTTTGGCAGTTTATAGAAACGGCAGGTCGGCCGCGCCGGAGGTCGGGCAGGCAGGCAGCGGCTGGCGCGCGGATTTCGCAATTGGCGGAGAGAGGGGGATTCGAACCCCCGAGACCCTTGCGGGCCTGACGGTTTTCAAGACCGTTGCATTCGACCACTCTGCCATCTCTCCACGACCTATTGTAAACGACATTGCGTGGATGGGCACGTTTCGACCTAGAGATCTTTGAGTTTTTCTATGAGGTATTCGTTGCTTGGCAGGTGAGCTTTGTCACATTCTCGTTCGGACCAGTACTTGCGTAGAGTTGCAAGATATCCTTTTTCGGACGTGAGCTTGGAAACGTAGTTGCTTGCGGTGTCTGCAAATCGGGAGTGCTGCGAATTGTGAATCATCTCATGAATAGCAGAGACAAATGCATCCTCACCACCACAAACTTCCGCGTGTACTTCATCTTGGATAGCGTCGGCAATACTCTCACTGTCATATCCTGCCATCAGGTACAGATCTTTTGCAGGAGCAGAGGGGAAGTAGTGGTTAGCACCAAGGCGCCTTAAGGAGCAGGGGAGTGAGAAGTCGGCAATAATGTCAGCGACTTGAGTTGCAAGTCCCCCCTCACTATTATGATCTTCGACAACGAGCAGGTGGCCCGTTTCGAAGGCGGCTTGGATGATGGTAGCCGCGTCAATCGGTCGAATAGAAGAAACATTTAACACACGAATATTCAAATCCTTCGTAGCTGTGTTTTTAGCTAACTCTTGCGCCGCATCGACTGCTGAATGTACTGGAATTCCAGTAGCAATTACGGTGATATCGTCATCAGTGGTTCCCTTTCCGCGAATCAAATCTATCTTTCCATCAAATGTGTAGTCCGTTCCGTATAGCACTTCCCCATTGGGTGACTTGAGTTGCTCGTGACTGTCTCGAGGGAAGAATGTGTAGACACTTTTGTGTCCTTCACAAATCTTCTCGATCGCCTTCTCTGCCATGGCCGCAGCTTGGTTAGAGTCGGCTGTCATCCAGACCTCGGTGTTATCGAAAGGGATATTTAGGTAGTGTCTTTCTTGGTGCGTTTCACCGTCTTCTCCAACAGAAAGGCCTGCATGAGTACAATCATTGATGATTCCGCAACGTGTATGCCCACAGTTAACGTCTATCAAGCGCGCATTTGCCCTAGCTTCGTTTGTTCCAAAGGCCGCAAACGTGTAGGTGATGGGCAAAAGTCCTGTTTGGCGCATGCCAGCAGCCATCATATACATATTAGCCTCGGCAACTCCTACATTAATACATCGGTCTGGAAATTCTGATTCTACCTTATTAAATCCTCCAGAACCTGCCAAGTCTGCGTGTAGCACCATAATGCGCTTATCAACTTTCATCATATTAAGGATATGAGTCGCACCGAAGTCTTTGCGTGCGGCTCCTTTTTCAGTTGTCATTGTTCTCTTGTAACCCTTAAGGTTTGGAGAAAGCTCTATGTCGGTTTCTATTCCTCCTGCGAAACGCTTCTTCTCCGCATCGTAAAAACTTTGATACTGAGCAACAGACTCATCAAGTGGATCAAGATCTTTCAAGGCTTCGCTCGCCTCATCCTCTGATAACGGCGCACCGTGGAAGTTTTTTGATCCGGTATTCGATCCTTCTTCCATTAATGCAATACCATGACCCATCGTCGTGTAGTAACAGATAAAGATCGGCTTACCTTTTCCAACTAAGGTGTTCGCTTTTTCTATTGCTGCTTTTACTTGTGCAGGGTTGTTTCCGTTTTGCACCTCTATAACATTCCATCCACTTGCAGCTGCAATAGCAGCAAAGTCTGCAGCAACAGTGTTCGACGGCATGCCGCTAAGTTGAATGTCGTTCCAGTCTCCGTGGACTATAAGGTTATCAAGTTCTAAGTGAGCTGCCAGTCTAAATGCCTCTTGTACTTGTCCTTCTTGGGCGTCACCATCAGCAAGTAAAACATCGACAATTCCAGATTTCTTTTGATGTTTTAATCCGAACGCAGTTCCTACTCCATGGCTTACTGCTTTTCCAAGTGGGCCCGTCCCAAAAGGAATGTCGCCAAGACCTGCTTCGATGTGACCTGGCAGACCCGATGGTGTTCTAAATGTATCAATAATATTCTGAGGCGACTTAAGTCTCTCATCTCCTTTATCTCTCCCAAACATGTAGATCAATCCAAATCCAAGAATAGATAGGTGCCCTGGACTCATTCGAAGCGGTTGGTCCGTAGAGGGGTCGCGCATCTTGTATATCCAGTAACAGGGAGTAAATGCTGAGAGAGGACCGCCAGGGTGACCAGACTTGTGAGTCAGCGGCGCCATCACGGCTAGGTGACGAATGATAGTGTGAGCAATTTCGTATTGAGATACCTCATCTCCACTCAATCCTTTTGCATCATCAGGCCCTATCCAGTAGCGGTCTCCCGGGTTAGCAGCCTGTGCAATTCGCTGCAGAGACATAGGTACTTCGCTTGGGTCTTTGCCGGTGAGTGCTTTTGCATCTGGTCTAGTCATGTCTTGAGGATTCTAGGGACATTGCGTCGCTTACGCAAAAGGGTAGGGGAGTGTTTGTTGAGTAGAATCGCAACAAATATGTGTTCAGCCCTTGTGATAGCCAATTGGCGTTTTATTAAGGTATTTTTACCTCAAAGGCAGTCCCCTCTTATTTGTTAAATTTTGTGTACATTCATTTGCACGGAACTTAGCTAAATTGGCAACCCCTACCCCTTGATCGGTAGGAGATATTCGGTAACCTATGCAGGTTATGAGACGATGCAAATTCAACCGAAAACAAGTCCCACTTATGGGGATCAACATCTCGGCAATTGTCATGCTCAGCATGCTAATGCTTGCAGTCTAAGATGGCTACTATCGAAGACTTTGAGGCACTGGATATTCGCGTAGGGCGGATAATTTCCATCGAAGACTTCCCCGAAGCGCGGAAGCCTGCTTTTAAGTTAACTATAGATTTTGGTGAAGAAATAGGCACCAAGAAATCATCAGCGCAAGTCGTAGCAAACTATTCCAAAGAAGATTTACAAGATCGATTGGTGCTGTGTGTTATAAACTTTCCACCGAGGCAGATAGGACCGTTTATCTCAGAAGTACTCACGCTCGGTGTACCGGATGAAAAAGGGGAGGTGGTACTTATAAAGCCAAGCAGTGAAGTGGAGATTGGCGGCCGACTCTATTAGCGATTGATAATCAACATCCGCTTTGGGCCTGTACGGATCTCTTCTTTGACTCCTGTCCAGTCATGAATAGCATCTAGAAGTACGCGGTGTTTGTATTTGTATTCCTGACCTCGCTTTGTCCCAGGGTCGTTCGTAATAAAGTGACGCCAGTTGTATCCGGTAATAACCAGCATATGATACCAAGGGCCTTGACCGGAGAAGTACGGGTTACCGAGGTCTCTCCCAGCAGCGGGAACAATGATGGGGTTGCCTTTCGCAAGTTCATGCATGATGGATTCTTTACTAACATCATCACTAATGCGTGTCTCATATTCGTAATACTCCTCGATAATTTCTGCGAGTTCATCGAGAGAAACATCGTACTTATAATGGTTGGCTTCTTCCCAGTTTGTGAGTTGCAAAATTTCTCTGTTTGCTTGGTCGGGTGAAAGGCTTGCTCCTCGCAAAAAGTAATCCACCATAATGACAGCAGCCTCTTCGCACGCTTCTTGGTAGGGGTTGTCCCAGTTCGCATCTGGAGCTTGGGGCGTAAATGGCACATCTATATACGCTTTACTGGGGAGAGTGATCTCTTGGATATCTCCTGATTCCGGTACAGGATCTGCATCATGCTCGAAATTTACCTTTGCCTCCGACGATGGCTCTAGTTCTACTGTAACCGTAGATGCAGTGCATCCTGTGATCAGTATGGCCGAAAATAAGGCAGTCCAAACACGCATAGATGTAAGATTTGTTACACGCTACCTCTTTTAACCTTAAAATCCAGTGAATTCTGCTCTATAATGCGGGTGATGAAACTCTTTATAGATACAGCAAATGTTGATCAGGTAGCGGAAATCGCCTCCTGGGGTGTGCTCGATGGAGTCACGACAAATCCAAGTTTAGTTGCCAAAGAAGAAGGGGCGGACTTTAAAGAAACAGTTACGAAGATGTGCGGCCTTGTAAATGAAGTCAGTGCACAGATTACGGCTACAGAATTCGAAGAGATGAAAAAGCAAGCAGATGAATACAGTAGCTGGCACAAAAATGTTGTCGTAAAAGTTCCTATGACAGTCGAAGGGTTAAAAACTCTTAACTACTGCAGCTCAAAAGGTATTCACACTAATACGACTCTAGTATTCTCTGTTCCTCAGGCTGTCATGGCTGCAAAGTCCGGAGCAACAATGATCAGTCCTTTTGTTGGTCGCCTTGATGATCTTGGTATGGATGGTATGGAACTTATTCAAGATATTCGCACCGCATGGGATCATTATAATTTTGATACACAAATTCTTGTCGCATCAGTACGCAACACAGAACACGTTCATCGTGCTGCAACTATTGGTGCACACATTGCAACTATTCCTTATAAGGTATTTCAAGAGCTTCCTCAACATGACCTTACAGATAAAGGGCTAAAGAAATTTATGGAAGATTGGGAATCTGTTCAAAATCGTTAATGAGTATCAATCAACTCGGTGTCATCGGCCTTGGAACAATGGGTGCAAACCTTGCGCGCAATGCAGCACGTAATGGAGCCAAGGTTGCTGTATTTAATCGAACAACAGAAGTTATGCATGATTTCGTAAAAGAGTATGGAAAAGAGGGAATGTTTGTTCCATGTAAGACGTATGAAGAACTGGTGAGGTCTTTGGATACGCCGAGAGCAATCTTGCTGATGGTAAAAGCAGGTTCTGCTGTTGATGCAGTACTTGAGGATCTTCTTCCGCATCTCTCGGAAGGTGACATTATTATTGACGGTGGTAACAGTCACTACCCAGATACTGAGCGAAGGTATGCAGTACTAAAAGAACGGGGAATTCGTTTCCTTGGCATGGGAGTAAGTGGTGGAGAAGAAGGCGCTCTGATGGGACCGAGTATGATGCCCGGTGGGGACAAAAGTGCTTGGGATGATATGAAAGATCTACTCGAAAAGATGGCAGCAGATGACGGTCTCGGTGGTAAGTGTGTCTCGTATATAGGAGAAGGTGGCTCAGGACATTTTGTGAAGATGGTACACAATGGAATTGAGTATGGTGTTATGCAGCTTATTGCAGAGAGTTACGATATTATGAAGAATCTCGGAGGATATTCTAATAAGGATCTTGCAGAAACATTTGCACATTGGAATGAAGGAGATGATTTAAATTCCTTCCTCGTGGAAATTACTGCAAAGATTTTTACAAAAGCTGATGATCAGGGTGGGGGTGAATTAATTGATAAGATCAAAGATGCTGCCGGACAAAAGGGGACAGGCAAATGGACAACAGAGGCTGCAATGGATTTAGGAGTAGCAATTCCTACTATTAATGCAGCCGTAGACGCACGTATTCTTTCAGGAGACCTAAAGAAGCGTGAAGCAAGAAGCGAAGATCAATTTCCTGTGGAACTTGATGAACATCGTCCTGATATAAAACCCCATAGACTACGAACTCAAGTCCGCTCAGCATTGGAATGTTCCATCATCTGTACGCACAATCAAGGTTTTCAACTCATAGAGTGGGGTTCAGATGAATATGGTTGGAATATCAATCTTGCTGAAGTGGCACGTATATGGAGAGGTGGTTGTATTATTCGATCTAAATTACTCGGGAAATTTCAGCGAGCATGTGATCCAGGTACTCAAGCTCCAGAGAAGGAGATTCTTGACAGGTTTTCCGGAGAACGACAAACCGATTGGCGTCATGTTGTGCGAGTAGCTAGTGTCAATGGAATCCCAATTCCTGCGATTGGGATCTCTCTAAGTTATTATGATACGATTCGACGCGAGCGCCTTCCACAGAATTTGATACAGGCACAACGTGACCTCTTTGGTGCTCATACCTTCGAGCGCACAGATAAAGCAGGCACGTTTCACGCAGACTGGGAGTAAGTGATACAATAAACTCCATGTACGCCTCGGCCACATGTGAAAATGTTCTTACGAAACTCAAAAGTTCTCCTGATGGAATTTCGGGTGAACAAGTTGTCGTACGAAGAGCAAAGTATGGTGCTAATGAATTGCCGGTAAAGAAAAAATCGCTGCTCCTACTGTTTTTCACTCAGTTTAACGATGTAATGGTGTACATCCTTTTTGCGGCTCTAGGTATATCTATTGCAATACCCTTTTTCGAAAATGGTGGGCACCCGCAATTAGTAAATTTTCTTGATGCTGCTGTCATTTTGGCAATTCTTATACTCAATGCAGTACTAGGATTTGTTCAGGAATACAAGGCCGAGGAAGCAATTGCAGCTCTTGCAAAACTCACATCACCACATGCAAGAGTACGAAGAGAGGGTAAAGAGCAGATCATCGATTCTCGAGAGCTTGTTCCCGGAGATATTGTCATTGTCGAAGCTGGTGATCGAGTATCAGCTGATGGACGAATTTTGAGTCACTCACATCTACGTGTAAATGAATCAAGCCTTACAGGAGAGTCACATGCGGTAGATAAGACACAAGAGCCAATGCATAAAGATTGCTTGCCTCTTGCGGAGCAGCACAACATGGTATTTTCCGGGACACTCGTTACGCGTGGTTTTGCAGAATACGTTGTTACTTCTACGGCTCTTAACACTGAGATCGGGAAGATTGCAAAGCTTGTGTCAGAGACAGAGTTCCCAGAAACCCCTTTGCAGCGTCGCATGGCACAACTTGGGAAGATGCTTGGTATCGTCGTACTTGTAGTGTGTTCAGTTATTGCCGCTATTGCTTTTTATCAAGGGTTACACATCACAGAAATTCTACTTATCACAGTGAGCTTGGCGGTATCTGCAGTTCCCGAGGGCCTCCCTGCAGTAGTGACGGTATGTCTGGCAATGGGAGTGCGTCGGATGACCGCGCAAAACGCATTGGTGCGAAGACTGGAATCTCTGGAGACTCTGGGTAGTGTTACGGTTATCTGTGCAGATAAGACGGGGACGATCACTCAAAATAAGATGAAGGTGATCGATTCGTGGGTTGTACAAGGACAAAGCAAAGAGCTACTTGCTCAAATTGCCTCCTCTTGTAACAGGGCAAAACTTCCGGATATCGGAGACCCTACAGAAATCGGGCTTCTGGAGTTTGGAGAAATGGAGAATGCAAAGAGGCTTGTTGTAGATGATGAGGAGGTACCATTTACTTCTGATAGTAAGTACATGCAAACCCGCCACGGTAATCGTATGTTCTTAAAAGGTGCCCCCGAAAAGATAGTAGAACTTGCAGGTGGTGATTATAAAGATCTACTGGATGCAGATGATGAATTTGCTGCTCGTGGGTTGCGCGTACTTGCGTGTGCTATTAAAGAGGGAGAGAACGTGATTGTTGTGGGGCTAGTTGCAATGGAAGATCCACCTCGAGCAACTGCTATGCAAGCTATAGAGGAAGCAAAGGCTGCAGGCATTCGTACGATAATGATTACTGGGGATAATGTTCGAACAGCACAGTCGATTGCTGAGCAGGTAGGTATAAAAGGCAAGGCAATGCATGGATCAGAAGTTGATCAACTGACAACGGAACAGCTAACTGTTGCCTTAGAAGAAGTGACGGTATTTGCGCGCGTCTCTCCGGTGCATAAGCTAAAGATTCTCGATGCACTCCAAGAAGCAGGAGAGGTCATTGCGATGTCCGGTGACGGAGTCAATGATGCACCGGCACTTAAAGGGGCACATCTAGGAGTAGCCATGGGAAAAGTTGGTACAGAGGTTGCCAGAGAAGCATCGAGCATCGTGCTTGCAGATGATCACTACGCAACCATAGTCGCAGCTATCCGGGAGGGGCGTAGAATTTACGATAATATCAAAAAGTTTGTCCTCTTCCTTCTACGTGCGAACTTTGACGAACTCCTATTTATTGCCACGACGATCATCCTAGGAATGCCACTACCGTATTTACCTCTCCATATCCTCTGGATTAATTTGATGACAGATGGTTTACCAGCACTTGCTTTGGGGATGGAACCTGCAGAGCGCAATATCATGAAACGTCTTCCGAGACTACAAACAGAACATATTCTTCATGGCGAATGGGGCAGGCTAGTATTTTCTTCTATCTTTGCATTTGCCATGGCGTTCTTGTTCTTCCTTTGGCAACTTTCCAGTGGGGTTGGGATTATTGAGGCTCGCTCTACAACACTGACTCTTGCAATAATCTTCGAGCTCTTTCTTGCATTCTCTGTTCGAAGTAGAGAGCCTATCTGGCGCATTGGGTTCTTTAGCAATCGTTGGATGATAGGAGCTACAGCAATTCCATTTATTATGCAGTTTGTCCTCCTCTATACCCCTCTGAATGTTCTATTTCATGTGAGTCCGATATCCCTTTTGCAGTGGATTGAGGTCTTTGCATTAGCAGGAGCTGGATTTATAGTGTTTGAGACAATGAAACTACTGCCAGACAGAAAATAATTACAGCAGAATTTCTTAATTAAACTATGGCGG
>DJKT01000003.1 GCA_002436205.1 Candidatus Peribacter sp. UBA6535 | reverse complement strand
CCCCAGTATCTTTTTTGGCTTGCATAAGCCCTCTATTAATGCTACCTGTTATTAACCTTTGAACTATTAGGCAAAAAAAGGTAGCGCAAAGTATAATTTTATTATGATCAAAATACGAGAAGGAAAAATAGAAGACTTCAAAAAGCTCAATCAAGATTGGGCTTGGTCGCAAGCTGATTGGCAAAGAAGCGCTCAGAAAAAAACAATTGAAGCTATAAGCAGTAATAACCAGTCCTTTGTTGTTATTGAAGATGGGAATGAATTGATAGGTGAATTACATATTGAATGGAACAAAAAAGAAGATTCTGATGCTGCTAATGGGACAAATAGAGCGTATTTGTTTGCTCTAAGAATACATCCTAAGCACCGAGGAAAAGGATTGGGTACGCAACTCATGAACAGTGCATTAGATCTAATTAGATCTAGAGGCTTTAATGAAGCTACTATTGGTGCCTACAAAGATGAGTCGCATCTAAAAGAGCTATACATCAAATGGGGTTTTGTCGAACTATTGAAAGATGTATTGGAAGAGACAGATGAATACAGTAAGTACTATGAGTTGTATCTGCAAAGATTGTAAATGTACAGCTTAGCCATGGCAATCCCGTGCCATTTTGCTGTACCCCCATCCGTTGTTGACCGCTAACTATAGCACAGAGAACGCAGTTTGCAGAGCGTCGTAGGTCTGCTGTACCTCTGTTCGATCTTCGTACCATTGGGCGCCCCAGTAAAATAATGGCTTAAATAAGCCATCTTAAAAAACCCTGATGGTACAATTTCGAACTAATCGCTGTATACAAGAGATTTGATTTGTAATTGAGTTACCTCGTTTAAATACGAAACAAGTGCATCATCATCTTTTAGAACATCAAAATTGGGAACTTTGGCAATCCTATTACCACGTGGAATGACAAAATCTCCGTCCCACATATTCAGTGCAACTGATGCACAATCAGCTAATTGAAGTGTGCCAATATGTGCCTCATCAAGATACTTTTTCAAGATTGCTGTAACACATTGTTGCTCTGCTGACTGCATGCGCTCACACATCGCAACCTTTTCTAAAATAATTTTTCGCATAATTGTTTATACGATACTAAAATACATAAATTTGTCAAATATCCGTGGCAAATACGTGCCTCTCGTTGCCCATTTGAGAGCCTACTGCTGAATCTTCATCTTTCTTCTTGGCGCATCCAAAGTGATCTTCAGCCCTGAAAGACACTGATATTGCCCAAGAAGAATTGTGGGCTGACCCTCTACGAAGAAGGGAATACCCTTCCAGACTATTGGACGAAATCCGCTTTGCTCAACTTTGTATTCAATAGGTTTCTTTGCTGGTATTGCACGAAAATCTTCTCCTCCTGCACTGGTGAATGAAATCGCTTTTTCACGATCTAGCTCTACATCAAGTAGTTGGTTTAACTCCATTGGAAACAGTGTCGCATCAGCACCTGTATCTACCAGTGCATGACCAACTGGAAATCCATTCAAAGAAATTGGAACTACTGGAACATACACAGTACCTCTACTCCATTCCCTCTTTGCATAATCAAACTCCATAGATGCTCCCTGCAAATGCCTTCGGCGGAATCTTATCAAACCACAAATCTTTTCTATCTTCACGCTTCTCAACCCGCTTGAGTAACGTCTCCAGTTTTCTGGCGGATTCCACTGTCTTACCGTTTTTGCTCGCTACCCACTTGCCTGCATTCTTTTTCGAGAAAATCATGATGAGAGAATCATAGCATAGTACACTTCTGAAGCATCTGAATTTTATGCATAAAATCACCATGGCTCCCGTAGGCCATTTTGAAAAACCAATTTGTGTGAGAATTGCCTAAATAGCTGTGTGAAGTAACGCAAATTCGCCCTGTAACTTCTTAAACGTGGCAGTTATCTCAGTTCGATTGAAGAACCATTTCTCGCCCCAGTTTAACTATTACGCAGGCTTTTGCCCCTCTTCCGTATGCGGAGGCTCCACTGGAGGGTCTTGCGGAGGCGGAGGCGGAGGAGTAGCTTGCTCCATTGGAGCAATATCCTCTGCGGTAATGAATGCTACAGGGTCATCGGGTCCTCCTTCTGGCTCTGTGGGAGCAGGAGGTGGAGAAATATCTTGATCTGGTGCATCACCATTGGCACGTTCTTCGGCTTTTCGTTGTTTGACGTTCTCACGGTAACGTTGACGCTTTTTGCGCTTGCGCTCACGCTCTTTTTCTTCTGCATCCGCATCTTTTGTAACAGGCTCCGCAGGAGCTTCGGCAGTTGGTGCAGCAGCAGTTTCTATCGGTGGTTCGACTGGTGTTGCTGCGGTCTGTCCGGTTTCTTCTGCCTTCTCTATACCAGCTTGTAGCCAGTCGGGAGCATTGGTGGTATCAGCTTTCAGCTCTTCTGTCGAAGGAGCAAGGGCTGTGTGCTCTACATTAGGAGCAGGAGGTTCTACAGCTGCTTGAGGTGCAGGCTCCGGTACAGGTTCTGGTTCAGGTGGAGGTGGTGGTGCAGGTTCAGGCGTTGGTTCAGGTTCAGGTAGTGGTGGAGGAGGTGCAGGTTCAGCTGGAGCTGGCGTTGGCGCTGCATCTGTACTTAAACCCTCTTGTAACCATGATGGTGTTTGCGCTTCCGCTGCAGGAGGCGCAGGCGCAGCTGGTTCTGGCGTAGGCTCCGGTTCTTGAGGAGGCGGAGGCGCAGCAGGTTCCGGCATCGGCTCTGGCTCTGGTGGAGAAGGTGGAGGTGGAGTGGCTTCTTCCTGAGGAGGTGCAGGAGGCTTAGATATTTCTTCTGCCTGAATTTCCATTGGAGGAGCAGTGTCTTCTTGCACAGCTTCTTCCGGCGTTTTTACCATGGCCTTCTCAGCTTTTTCCATGGTCTTTTCTAGTGAGATCCCTTTCTTCTTTACCTTTGCAACGACAAAGAAAATCAGTGCACCAACAATCGCAGAACCTATCAGTCCTATGAGAAGTTTCAGTACTATTCCAAGAATAGATACTCCACCTTCTTTCTTCTTCTCTTTCTTTTTTCCATCAACTGGTTGCTTAGTATCGGTATCTCCTTTCAGTCTATTAACTGTTACCTTCTCATCCACTGTCTCTATGACGCGACCACTCTTGAGATCTCGCACTTCTACCTGAACTGCATACCGTCCAGATTCTGCATATGTATGAATGGGTTGGTCGTGCATGCTGCTACTTCCATCACCAAAGTTCCAGTATAGAAGCAGTGGCTTTTCTTGAGTTCCAGGGAGGCGCAATGAAAATTGCACTTCGCCATTATCACTCTTGAGAACCATGATGTTCATTTCTCCTTGATCATCAATCATTTCTTCGTCTCTCACAGGTACTTGTTGCTGGGTAGTAGGGGCACGCTTTCCGACACTGTATGTATTAAAGTCCGTTGTTCCGTTTGAAAAGAGCGCACCTAGTCGCATCGAGCGCTGCACTCCACCTACGAACCAGATGTGTAGAGGATTTCCTTCAGATCGAAAAAGTGTATTTCGAGTATCTTCATCGTTCTCTTTGTTGCCATCACCATTACTATCGACAGTTGTGTCTAAATCTATGGCCAGTACCTGTATATCTTCTCGAGTAGGAGTAACACTCACTACTTGCTTAACAGTGCTTACGGGAATGGTATTTTTGTATACTGCAGGATCAAAGATCACAGCACTTCCTGTTGTACCTTTTGTTACCTGCTCACCAGCTCTTCGCTGACGTACTTCTATAAAAAATGTACGTTGTGTTTTTTTTGTACCTTCATCCACTTGGGCGACGAGTACGTAGTCACCTTCGCGAGAAAAGCGAGTACGAAATACTGCATCACGACTTGCTTCAATGAATTCATTTTCTTCAGAAAGCACCCAACTGGCTTCTGCCCCTTCAGGCATCGCCGCCTGAATTTCAAAGATAGCTCCGATAGGAACATTAATTGCCTCTTGCGTAGCACCGGTAAGTTGCGCAAGGGCAAGTGAGCCACCGATCGCAACGGCGGCAAAGACAGAGGTGATACTGGTGCGTGCTCTAAGCATTACGGCATTACGGTACTATCTATAAGTCCTACCAATGCTCTTGCAAGCAATATGATAAACAATCCAATGATCGTGTACAGAATGATGCGCTTCGCACGGTCTTTCGCTTGCTCATTCCCGAGACTGATCACCATCGAGATTCCTGCAATGACAATAACTATCACTGCAATGAGTGCCATGAATCCAAGAACAGTTCTAAGAATTCTTCGAACTGTTGCACGAATATCCGTACCATCAGCATTTCCTAGTGTTGGAACAGGACCAAAGATACCACCACCACCGGTTGCATTGATAATGAGTGTTACGATTCCTGCTGCAAGCGCTATGATAATGAGACCTACAAGTGCATAGAGAATGATCTTCTTTGCCTTTTCCTTTGCTTGCTCATCACCAACACTGACAACCAACCAAATACCAGCAATTACAATAACAACAACGGCAGCCAGCCCCATAAAGAGCAACACGGCGAGAAGGAGGCTTAACACAATCTGACGAATCTCCTGGCCGGTGACACCACCAATTGCTTCTGCATGTGTGATACCTCCAACAATTCCGGGTCCACCGTAAAACTGTGCAGCCACGAGTTCGGGCATTATTGCCGCAAAGATTCCAAGAAGTGCACCAAGTAGAATGGAGCTTGAGGATACGGCTTTGATATTGGATATGAGTTTTGTCATGTTTTCATACTATTGTAGCAAATTTTAGCCTTTCACGCTACCCTTTGGGCATGCGTCCGAAAGCCTCTACAGATGTCCTTAAATCAGCCAAAACCGATGCGTTTCTGGTCTCAAATCTTACGAATATTCGCTATCTGAGTGGAGTAGAAGTTAGTGCAGGTTTTGTGCTTATTAAAGCTAAAAGTACGATATTTCTTGTCGATGGTCGTTACGCAGTGGCTGCCAAAAAGCAGGTGAGAAAGGGGGTAAAAGTAGGGGACACCGATAGCCTAAAGAGCCATCTCAAGGGTATCAAGCGTTGTGGTTTTGAGTCAGAAGACGTCACAGTTGCGAGACTTGGCAGGTGGAAGCGGAAACTTACGAACACAAAATTTGTTCAATCAAAAGGAGTTATTGAGGAGTTTCGGCGCTCCAAAGAGCCAGATGAACTGAGGAACTTTCGCAAGGCACAGCGCATTACTCATCAAATGATGGATCGAATCCCTACTGTTCTCAAAAAATCAATTACGGAAAAGCAGCTGGCAGAAAAGCTCCGACAGTGGGCAGTCGAACTTGGAGCAGATGGGCTCTCGTTTGATCCGATTGTTGCATTTGGAACACACTCCAGTAGTCCGCATCATCATCCAACATCTCGAAAACTCAAGAAAGGCCATATCGTCCAGATCGATGTTGGAGCAAAAGTAAACGGATACTGTGCAGACCAAAGCAAGATATTTTTTACGGCAAAGAAAACGCCGTTACAAAAAAAGGTGTACAGCGCTTTGGATAGGGCAAAGTCAGAATCAATCAAAGCCATCAAGCCTGGTGTAACCAATCACAAGCTCGATCAAATCGCTCGATCAATTCTCAAAAAAGAAGGTCTTGAACAATACTTCACGCATTCACTTGGTCATGGAGTTGGTTTAGATATTCATGAGGGGGCTTCGCTCAGCCAAAAGGCTAAAAAAACAAAGCTCCTAAAAAACGAAATTATCACTATAGAACCAGGGGTGTATATCCCCGGAAAGTTTGGAATGCGGCTAGAGGATGAGGTTATCGTTATGTAAACTTAGATATACAGACTCCGCATCTGATATTTGCTATAATAATAAGATTTGAAAACAAAAATCACACCACTCTATAAAAGGGATCTTCCGAAGTTTCCACTTCACCTCAAGGCAGTCATGCTGGCGGTTGCTGTCATATTGCCCTATCAAACTCTTGGAAATCCTATGGTACGAAACGAGCCTTACGAACAAGAGTTTCTGATCACTGCATATTACTCGCCACTTCCTGGTCAGTGTTGCTATGTCAAAGGCGGACTCGAAGCGGATAAAGTGTTGAATGGGCAGGGGATTGCTGGTGCAGATCAAACCCCAGTGTACCCCGGTATGATTGCAGCACCATCCAGTTATCCCTTTGGAACAAAAATACGTTTACCGGGGCTTGGAACATTTGCCGTGCACGATAGAGGAGGGGCTATTAACGAACTTGGCAATGGGAAACACCGCTTAGATATCTGGGCAGGATACGGAGAAGAGGGCTTGGCTCGTGCGCTTGCCTTTGGGCTGCAGCGCGTTAAGGGAACTGTGTATCCAACCACATTTGCTCAGCCTGAAACTCATGTTGTGTTCGAAGATATGCCAGCACCAATTGACGAGCTGAAGATGTACTTCGTCGAAAAAGATAATTTTCTTGCGATGCGTCCGAAGGAAGGAGAGAGAGGACTGTCTGTCTACTTACTCCAAGATCACTTACAAACTATTGGCTACCTCAAACACAGGCCAACGGGATTCTTTGGTCCACAGACCAGTCGTGCATTCCATGCTTTCCTTCGAGACTTCCGAGTGGATGCACCGACCAATGTGCTTTCAGAAAAATCAGCAGCGTTTGTACTTGGGGCACGTTCAAGACTTAAGGCGCGCGTTCCATTTACCGAATACATAGATCCGAAGGCATCAGCAGATGCTATAGCAGAGGCACAGCGAATGCTTCGATTTCTTGGCTACTACAAGGGAAGAACCAATGGTGAGTATGATGACAATCTCTTCGCTTCTATCCTCAAGTTCCAGCAAGACCACGCACTCGTAGGCACTGCTTCTGATACAGGTGCCGGTCGCATTGGACCCATGACAAGTCGTGCACTTCGTGGAAAGTGGAACCGCCAGATTGTTGAAAACCATGCAGATCGACATCTCGATCGCTACGCTATCGATCAATACATCGAAGAGCGTGGCCAGCGCATTGCACACTTCTTGGGAGATGGATATTCAGGAAAACAAGTGAGACTCTTGCAAGCAGAACTCGCTGCACTTGGATTTTTCCCGGAACAAAAAATCAACGGAGTCTACGGTCCACTTACCGAAGTCTCCGTCATGCGGTATCAACTAGATCGCGGTTTGATCAGTTCCCGATCTGATACAGGTGCAGGATACGTAGGTCCTGCGACACTACGAACTCTGCGCAAAGATCAGCGCAATATTCTGTATCGTTTAGTGAGAGCGGAGGGGTGGAGAGCGTTGTAGTACGCTTCGTCAATTGACCTTCGAGGCACATTCTTTCAAGCTATCTCTATTAAATATTTTCTGATCAGTATCGGTTTAATATGCATGCCATTTTCTGCACTTGCAGAGGGTACATTTGCAACGCGAGCGGATGCATTTCTCTTGATTTGGGAAAGCATCAACAGGCCAGCTATTGAAAATGGTGCTGCATATTCTGATGTCACAGAAGAAGATCTCGGTTATCTACAGATATCGTATGCAAAGGGGAGGGGAATACTGCCAGATGAATCTGCTTTTCATCCTGATGATCCTGTCTTGCTGAAAGATGCGTTGCTCTGGATGTATCGCACACGAAACATTCGTGAGCTTCCGGATATGCGTGAGGAAGACCTACTTTCAATGATTGCAGATTATTCAATTGTTGATGTAGATCGACCCCTCGACGGCCGCATTATCATGAGTGATCTTATAACTCTCATGCGAACATTGGATGAAATGCTACGAAAAGAGGTGCATGAAGTCAGTTTCTATGCAGATTATTTCCATGGAAACGGAACGGCTTTCGGTGATACATTCGATATGTATGCAATTACCGCTGCACACAGGTCGTATCCCAGTAATACACTCGTCAAAGTGACCAATGTGGATAACGGTAAGAGTGTTGTTGTACGCATTAATGACCGCGGTCCATATGTTAATGGAAGAGATATGGATTTAAGCAAAGCCGCATTCGAAGAAATTGCACCGGTAGGACAAGGGGTACTTCGAGCAACATTTGATCGATTGGGAGATCACAATCTTGTAGATAAATGCGAGCAAAAAAAGCGGTACTATCAGCGCAGAATTACGCGAGATGTTCATTTCTTTCGTGGAGTCCCCCACACATTTACTTTGGGAGATCAGCTTATTTTACAGAGCAATAGACCATTTGTGATACAGGGTGTCACGTTCCCAGACGGGGAGTATTTGCGTATTCAGGATTTTGTGCATCCCAAAGAGAAATACAGAATGACGCCTGATATGCCAGGGCAATATTCTTTCTTAATAGGTGATACTCTCGGACATCGCCGCCAAATGCGCATGGATGTCAGTGGATGCGTGTTGCCATGAGCTGATCTACCCAGCAAGCCCAAAATCTGCTATAATCAGTAGATTTATTGTATCCTAAGCTTAACCCTTCTCCTTACCCCTTGGTAAAACTCCTCCGCTACGGTACCTGGCCGTTTCTCTGGCTGATTATCATCAGTGGTATTACGCTGTTTACTGATGGATTTTGGGGTTGGCTTGGAGGCCAGTTTGTCAGTGCGCCTTTTAGCACGGTCTTCAGTATTATCTTGTTGTACTTTGGTTGGAGACTCGCTAAGAAGTACTTCCGATATTTTTATGCGTACAAGCAAGGGAAGAAGTTGGTAGCGCTAAAAATTCTGCTCCCAAGACAAGAGACGAAGATCGACCAAGAGAAGCGTACAGAGAAAGACTTCAAGGAAAAGATTGCTATTATGGAGCAGCTCTTTCGAGCGCTTTGGGAAATCAAGTCACTCAACTTCAACCAGATGTTACATTTCTGGTTCTTCAGATATATCTGTATTAGCTTTGAGATGTATGTCGAGAAAGGGCAGCTGACAATGTATGTCGTTACAGATCCTAAGCTTGTCTCTATTGTCGAAAAGCAAGTAACAGCGTTTTATCCAGATGCAGAAGTGACCATAAATAAGACTCCAGACATCTGGCCCGAGGGAAGTAAGTTAGTTGCCTACAACATGATGATGCAGAAGCAGTATATGTATCCGATTCGTTTTTATGAGCAGATGCAAGATGATCCACTTAATGGTATTGCAAACGTTCTCAGTAAACTCGGTGCAGATGAAACAGCGTGTATCCAGATGGTACTAACACCATCGTTCTCTGGTAAGTGGAATAAGAAAGCGCGCCAGCATGCAAGTGTTAGCTTTAAAGGGAAGAAAGATCACTGGCTCAGTCACATCCCTGGTCTCAAGATTATCGGAAACATTGTTTCGGGTATAGCAACAGGGGACACAAGTACTATGGCACCGGGGGCAAAGAGTGGAGACTCCTTTGTGCGTATGATTCAACCAGAAGAAGAGCTGTATAAACGCATGGGAGAGAAAGCAGGTATGGGTTTTTACCATGCATCCATCCGAATCTTCGCGGCCAGCAAAAGTTGGGATCGATCTATGGAAATAACGAATAACATGCAGGTAGCATTTAATGCGTTTAAAGATCTGTACGGAAATGTGCTGATGAACAAACGATTGTTCGTAGACTTCTTCCCGTTGGATTTGAATGCCAAGATTTTCTACAAACTGTGGAAAAACCGTATCAACGGTTTTATACACAAGAAGTCTCTGGTAGTAGAAAAGGAACTTGCGGGACTGTTTCACTTCCCGGACAGCCGCTACAACAAGATTCCTATTATTCAGTGGACAGCATCCAAGGTATTACCTCCTCCTCCCAATATTCCAGAAGAAGGTATCTTGCTTGGAGTCAATAAATATCGAGCTGCAGAAACAGAAATTCGATTCCTCCATAAAGACCGTACGAGACATCACTACATCATTGGTAAATCTGGTACAGGTAAATCTGCGTATATCAGTTGGATGTCACGTCAGGATATTAGAAACAGTGAAGGTGTTTGTATGATTGACCCTCATGGAGACTTGATAGAAGACGCCCTTGCACACACACCAAAAGAACGAGCGAAAGAAATTGTATTGTTTAATCCTGCAGATATGGAACGCCCTATGGGTCTCAATCTCTTGGAGGCAAATACACCAGAAGAAAAAGATCGTGCATCTTTGGATGCGATGGAAATCTTTATCAAGCTCTTTGGAAATGAAATCTTTGGTCCTCGTATCCAACACTACTTCCGTAACGGGTGTCTAACTCTTATGGATGACGAAGAAGAAGGTGCAACAATCATCGATGTTCCAAGACTCTTTGTTGACGAAGACTTCCAGCGCTACAAGGTTAGCAAGTGTAGAAACACTGTGGTGCGCAGTTTCTGGGAGCATGAAATGGCAAAGACCGGAGCGAGGGAGAAAGAAGAGATGATCCCGTACTTTAGTTCCAAGTTTGGACCGTTCATCACCAACACGACCATGCGTAATATCATTGGTCAGCCAAAATCTGCGTTTGATATTCGTGAGATAATGGATACCGGAAAAGTGCTTCTGGTCAATCTTTCCAAGGGTAAGATTGGTGATGTTAATGCACAGCTGCTCGGACTCATCTTCGTGAACAAAATTAACATGGCTGCGATGAGTCGTGCAGATATGGCTAAAGATGAACGTCGTCGTTTCTACTTATATGTGGATGAGTTCCAAAACTTTGTGACAGATGCGTTTGCAACCATTCTCTCAGAAGCTCGTAAGTACGAACTGGGTCTTATTATGGCGCACCAATTTATTGGACAGCTTGTTGGTAAGACAGAAGCCTATGGATCTGCAAGCACCAAGTTACGCGATGCGGTGTTTGGTAACGTGGGTAGTATCAGTTCATTTAAGATTGGTGCAGAAGATGCAGAGTACATGGCCAAAGAAATGGCGCCGTTACTCTCCGAGCAAGATGTGATCAATGTTCCAAACTTCCAGTGTTACACAAAGCTCAATATCAATAACGTAACCTCAAGGCCGTTTAGTATGAATACGATCTATGACGAATCCAACCGTAACGAAAAACTTGGTGAACTCGTCAAGGAATACAGCCGTATGAAGTACGGTCGCAAAAAGGTATTCGTCAATCAGGAGATTGAGGATCGAATTGGGATTGTGGGGTAGCCATTACTTCCTCACTTTCTTCTTCGCTCCACTCATCTTCATATACTCTTTGTCTTGTGCGATTTCTTCTTTAATTTCCTTCAGCTCCCAACTGAGCATCATCGTCACGACTATCCTCAGAGCAATGATGACTGCGAGTTTTCCAAGATCATCCCAGCTGGGACGCATAATCGATTCGATAATGTCTTTTCCTACAAGAAACTCCAGACCCAGCGCAAGGTGCTTACCGAGGTCGATGCGAATGTAGGGTAGGTGATTGTTTTGGCGAATGGTCGAAAGAATAAAGTGAGCAGCACTTTTAACTGCTCCGTATGCCATAATCATCACACCGATATATCCGATTATACCGGCTGCAAAGATGGAAACAGTCTCCAGACTGGCCGTCAGCATAATGAGGTCGTAGATAAATGTACCTTCTTCCATAATCTAAGTATTTTACCATATTTTGGAGTTTTTAGCCATTTATTTGTATCTTGGTGCTTGCATCTTGTATCTTGTCTCTACTATGACATCATTTAAGCAAACCAAAGACATGTTCAGGATCCAGAAACAGGCAAAGAAGATCAAAAAGGAGCTTAAGAACATCCACGTAGAGGCGGAAGCCGAAGGTGTGGTGGTAACGGTGAATGCAGAGCAAGAGATTGTCTCTATTGAGATCGGTGATGAGGTGTCTCGAGAAAGGATCCCCGCCCTACTAACTGATGCGCTTAACCGTGCACTCAAGAAGGCGCAAATAGTTGCAACCGAGAAGATGCAGGGTGTTATGGGTCAGATGGGAATGGGTGCGCCAGAAGAAGGAATGAAGGGACTAGGAAATTGAAAATTGAAAATGGAAAATTGAAAATGTATTCTTTTGTTACATGTATGAAAAAACTTTTAGTCATCATCATTGCCACAGGAATACTCTCTTATCTTTGGTATGCCAGAGCTCTAAGTCCCATTGATCCCGCTGCCGCCACACGCAGTAAGGTCACCATCGATGCAGGGTCTACGACGTCAAAGATAGCAACTCAACTCAAAGAAGAAGGATTGATCCGTTCTCCGTTTGCTTTCAAATTACATCTCAAGCTCAAAGGATTGGATGGTTCTTTGCAAGCGGGGGTGTTCTTGCTCGATGAGTCACAATCTGTAATGGATCTCGTTACCATACTGCAGACAGGTCGTGCGGAGGAGATGATCGTAACGATTCCAGAAGGATTTACCGTACAGGATATAGATCAGGTTCTCGTAGAGATGGAACTTATTGAAAAGGGAGATGCCGTGCGTTGCGCAAATGAATGTGATTTTGAGTCCTATACATTCCTTCCATCAGATACAGCAAATCTGGCGAAGCGTGGAGGAAAACTGGAGGGGTATTTATTTCCAGATACGTACTACGTTCCTGCTGAAGATTTTGTTGTGAAGTTTTTCTTTGAGCGCATGCTCAATGCATTCCGTGATAATGTCGTTACAGAGTATGGAGATGAAATCACTGATCTTCATGAATTTATTACAATGACATCTCTCGTAGAAGAAGAAACACGAACGGATGAAGAGCGTCCTGTTGTTGCCGGCATTATCTGGAAACGGTACGAAGCAGGATGGGGCTTGGGTATTGATGCTGCTGTTCGGTACATCGTCAATAAGCCTACAGAAGCCATCACCCATGCAGACCTTAACGTAAACTCCCCATATAATCTTCGTAAATTTAAAGGGCTTCCTCCGGGGCCTATTTCCAGCGTCAGCCTTAAAAGTATCATTGCGACTCTAAGACCAAAGAAGAGTGCCTACTGGTACTATTTACATGATAAGACTGGCAAGATTCATTACAGTGAGACCAACGAAGAGCATAATACGAATAGGTACTTCTTTCTTGGAGGTGGCTCAAAAATGACGGAATAGCCATAAATAGCTAATTAAAGGGCAAAAACAGTAATTGTCATAAATACTAAAATATAGTATAATATACATATGAAACAAATATTCATATTCAGCTTACTCATCGCTTTTGCCTACGCGGGTTTTCGTCCTCCTGAGGGAATGCGGAAGTTTCCTGTGGCCAACCTACAGTTTCAGGTACAGAGTGCCCAGGGTACGGCAACAGTAACTCTTCAAGAAGATTTGGTGACTTCGGTTACGCAGGAGAGCGAGCAAGAAGAGGAAAAGTAATGGTACACTACACGTAATGACTGATGAACATAATCACAGGCTGAAGATTGGAGTAATGGGATCTGCTTCCGGAGAACAGCTCGAAAGTGAGCATGCTCGTAAAATGGCAACGGAACTCGGAAAAGAAATCGGAAAACGTAATCATATCTTTATTAACGGTGCATGTCCGGGTTTGCCAAATGATGCACTTCTTGGTGCCAGAGAAGCCGGTGGGTTTACCGTAGGTATTTCTCCTGCTTTTTCTCTTCATGAGCATGTCGAAGAATATAAATCTCCACATGAGAATGATTTTATTATCTACACGGGTGCTGGATTCATGGAGCGCGATATCATCAATATCCGTTCCAGTGATGGTGTCATTATTATCGGAGGTGGTATTGGTACGCTCAATGAACTGACTATTGCCTACGAAGAAGGTCGTCCGATTGGTGTACTGACGGAGAGTGGAGGTATCAGTAGTCATATTCCACATATCATAGAAGATTTGTGTAAGAGAAAAGTAGCACCGAACATGGTATTTGATTCGAACCCTGCGAAGCTTTTGGATAAGTTGGAGGTTGCTATTAATGCTTATCCACTACCAATTCATGAAGACGGTCGCGTAATTGATAAAGCCAGTTGCCGACGTGGAGACTGGTGGTGCCAGGAAAAGGGAGCAGCAGGATAGATTTATCCTTTCTTCGTTATCCACCTGATGGGAGTTCCTTCGAAGGCGAAGGTTTTTCGTATGTTGTTATCTAGGTATCGTAGCTGAGAGACTTGTACATTCTTTGGATCTTTTACAAAGACGACAAATGTTGGAGGCACTTCTTCTGCCTGCGTAATCATCTTCGA
The DNA here is from genome assembly GCA_002436205.1 of Candidatus Peribacter sp. UBA6535. Lineage (GTDB taxonomy): Bacteria > Patescibacteriota > Gracilibacteria > Peribacterales > Peribacteraceae > UBA2170. The sequence continues at coordinate 23,681 of DJKT01000003.1, read as the reverse complement.
CTTTGCCAGTGTTCCCATTGGCTGCCCGTAGACTGCGCGCTTGTACCAGTCGATAAGCTCATTGGTTGGTACTCTGCGTACACGATTGCGCTGGGTCATTTCTATCAAATCAAAAATCTTAAGCAAGCCCTCTTTCGTCTCAGCAGAGACCGGAAGCACAGGTGCGCATTTTGCAAACTGCAATTGGTGCGTAATTTCTGCCATGCGCATTTGCCGTTCTTCTGTATCGACAAGATCAATCTTATTCACCAAGATAATCAAACCCTTTCCTTCCTCTACCGCCATGCCTGCGACACGCTTATCTTGTTTACTTAGAGGCTGTGTTGCATCCAATATCAGCACGGCAATGTCGCAGTATTCCAACTCTTTTATACTGCGGAAGTATGCATACACTTCTATGTCGCCTTTTGTATCCTTCCTTCTTTTGATACCTGCTGTATCGGTAAAGATATAATCCTGATCGTGATAGCGGATAATCGTATCTACAGCATCTCGTGTTGTACCGGGGATATCAGAAACAAGAAGTGGAGACTTTGATCTTTGTGTTTCACTCATAAATGCATTAATCAAAGAACTTTTTCCCACATTTGGTTTTCCTATGACAGCAATTCTCGGTAGTTCATTTTCTACCTCTTCCACTCTCTCAAAATTGAGTTTCTTTAATTGTTCTTCGATAGTCTCTTCCAATTCTTCAAGACCTATTCTATGCGGTGCACTAATCGGAATAATATGATCAGTGATACCCAGCTGATAGTACTGAGGTAGCAGGCTATCTATCGTGCTTGGGTCATCACACTTGGTCAGTACCATCAATATAGGTACATGAGATTTGGTACTTTTACGGAGAATATCCACAATTTCAAAGTCACTTCCGGTGAGCTCCTCTCTACTATTTATTGTAAATACAATCACATCAGCGTGTTCCAGTGCGAGTTTTGATTGCTCGTGTACATCATCTTCCAAAGCTCTATCTTCTGTACCACCTCCCATTCCTCCAGTATCAATAAGCAAATAGTCCAAGTCTTGCCCCTGTACTTGCCCAGCAACTTGATCTCTGGTGGTACCAGGAGTGTCGGTTACTATTGCCTTTCTGCGACCAATGATCTTGTTAAAAAGTGTGGATTTGCCGGTATTCGGCCTTCCAATGATCGCTACAGTGGGGATCTTTGCCATATGTAGACGCACAGATTATCAGAATACAGAGAGTTTTCCCATAAAGAATTGTGATAAACCCCTCTAAAACTGTACGATATGGCGCGTATGTATGATTCATCTACAGTCGAAAAAAAATGGCAAGCAAAGTGGGAAGAATCAAAATCCTATGAGATAGATCTCAAAAAGGCGAAAGATCCTTATTACTGTACTGTGATGTTCCCTTATCCCAGTGGAGCCCAGTTGCATGTTGGACATTGGTATCAGTATTCCATTCCCGATTCATATTGCAGGTATAAGAGAATGTGCGGGAAAGATGTCTTTCATCCGATGGGGTTTGATGCATTTGGTCTTCCTGCGGAAAACTATGCTATTAAAACAGGAGTACATCCTGCAGAGTCCATTTCGGAGAATGTTACGAATATGATTGGTCAGTATAAGCGTATGGGAGTGATGTATGATTGGGATAAGAGTTTGAATTCCAGTGAGCCTGAATACTATAAGTGGACACAGTGGCTATTTTTGAAGATGTTTGAGAATGATTTGGCTTACAGAAAAGATGCCAATGTAAACTGGTGTGATAGCTGTAAGACAGTGCTCGCAAATGAGCAGTGCCAAGAAGGGTTATGTGAAAGATGTGATACAGAGGTAATTCAAAAACCCATGACACAGTGGTATTGGAAGATCACCAATTATTCTGATCGGTTACTAGATGGGCATGAGAAAATTGATTGGCCCAATAAAACAATTGTAATGCAGAAAAATTGGATTGGTAGAAAGTATGGTATTGATATTACATATTCTATAGAAGGTTCTGATGAAACAGTTACCTGCTTCACTACGCGTCCTGACACAAACTTTGGAGCAACGTTTATTGTCCTCGCGCCAGAACATTCATTTACAGAAACAGTATCAGAATCAAACGAAGAAGTTCGCGAGTATGCTCAGAAATCTATAAGTAAGACAGAGCTTGAACGTCAAGAGGAGGGAAGAAAGAAAACAGGAGTATTCACAGGTTTTTATGCAGTCAACAATCTTAATGGCGCAAAGATGCCAATCTGGGTTTCAGATTTTGTACTGGGAGGATTTGGAACTGGTGCTGTCGTCGGAGTACCAGGTCACGATATGCGTGACTTCGAGTTTGCAACACAATTTGATCTACCTATTGTTCGAGTAGTAGTTGCTTCTGATGGGGATACTTCAGATATAACTTCAGTGGATCAAGTACAAGAAAAAGAGGGGACAATGGTAAATTCAGAATTCCTAGATGGTATGGAGATAATGAAGGCTAAGGAGAAGATTATGGATCATTTAGAGAAAGAAGGATGGGGGAAGAAAATTACGACCTATCGCCTCCGTGACTGGAGTGTCTCTCGTCAGCGCTACTGGGGGGCACCAATTCCGATTGTCTATGACCCAGAAGGAAATCCTCATCCCATTCCAGAAGAACATTTACCATGGGAACTTCCACGGGACGTCGATTTTAAACCAACAGGTACAGCGCCACTTGCACAGTCAAAAGAATTGGTAGAGCGTACGGAGAAAATCTTTGGTAAGGATTGGAAGCCCGAAGTAGATACGATGGATACATTTGTCTGTAGTAGCTTTTATCAGTTTCGTTACCTTGCAGAAGGTTCACAAAAAGAATTTGTCCCGAAGGAAATGGAGAAAAAATGGATGCCAATGGATTTATACATTGGAGGACCGGAACATGCATGCATGCATCTTATTTACGCTCGTTTTGTAAGCATGGTATTACATGATCTCGGCTACGTTTCTGTGGACGAGCCCTTTGCGCAATTGGTTCATCAGGGCTTGGTTACAAACAATGGTGCAAAGATGAGTAAGTCAAAAGGAAATGTTGTTTCACCGGATGAATTTGTTGAAAAGCATGGGTCCGACGTATTTCGTTTATATCTAATGTTTATGGGACCTTTTCGCCATGGCGGAGATTGGAGTGATACAGGAATCAATGGAACAGCTCGATTTGTGCAGAGGGTATGGAAGATACTGGGAGAGGATCATCAAGATGTACCAGATACAAAAGAGGTGGAAGTGAAGCTTCATCAGACGATTAAGAAAGTAACGGAAGACATTGAAAAGTTACACTTTAATACCTGTATCTCTGCGCTGATGGAACTTTTGAATCTCTTAGAAAAACAAGAGGGTGTTAGTACCCAGACAGCCCTAACCTTTGCCAAATTACTCTCTCCACTTAGCCCACATTTAGCAGAGGAACTCTGGGAGAAATTGGGTGGAAAAGATCTCGTGATTGATCAATCTTGGCCATCATTTGATGAGAAACTTTGCATCTCTGATACAGCGACAGTCGCTGTACAGATTAATGGAAAGCTACGAGGAACGATCACGATAGATTCTGGGGCGCAAGAGGCGGATGTTATTCAGATGGCCAAACAAGAGCCCAATGTCGCAAAGTTCTTAGAAGGGCAGGACGTCAAAAAAGAGATCTATATACAGGGGAAGATGGTGAGTTTGGTGGTGTAAACTGTTAAATTTGCTTTACATAGAGAGATTCTGATACAGTGAATTTATGTTTCCAGTAAATAGATTTGCGGCTAGCAAACGCAATAGTGCCCCACTGCCAACAGTACCTGAAACAGATTTTTCTAGAGAAGCTGAAATAAGGGCAAAACAAATAGAATTTCAGTTAGGAATTATCATGGATAATGTTGTAGCAGGTGCGCATAGCAACTTATGTTCCAATCCTAAGAAATGGTTAGGAGTTTCTCATCCTGGACCTCCATATTATGAACTCATAGCAACCGATCTTGATGCCGATCATATTCTTACCTTTCAACAGATTGGTTCAAACCCTAATTTCCTAGGAAAGGGATTGCGTCAAGATAGGACAGGATCACTCTTGCATGTAAATAATGGCGATTTGCTACTAAAGGGCTTTATGCAATTTGGCACTCAACGTATATCCGAGTCCGAGTTACCTACTCCGGAATCTGTTAATGAGAATGAAAGAAAATCGTTTATCTATCCTTCGCCGGATGAATGGGTAGTAGGATCTGCTAAAGATGGCGTTGTATTTTGTACAACTGTAAGCACTCGAGATAAAATGTTTAATTTGCAGGATACAGATACTAGTGGTTTTGTAGATCTTCAACCTAGTCGCAAAGATATACTTCTTAAAAATTTTGAATCATTCAATTAAACGTTTCCGTGCTAGGTAGGCATGAGAGGGCTCAGCAAAGTACTATCCTTTTTGCGGCAAAGTATGATCAGTGCTTGCTATTTCTGTGGGGAGAGTGGATTTGTTACCAGTCAGTAGCTCATGTACACGACTTGCAACCTGCGCCAGGGTCATTCCTTCACTTAAATTAATCTTGATTCCTGAATCAAAATTAAATCGTCTTGCTATCCGGTGAGCAAAATCTAATCTCCACATCGGATCATCAACTCCCGCATCTTCAATGCTTGAATCAGGGGTGAGATCTTCTGGTTCAGCACAGTACTCATCCGATGCAATAGTCACGATAACATCCAATATTGCAGCACTATCAGGTTGTGTGTTATTCATAAGTAGATTTTAGGCTTCTTTTATTCTTTGTCAATAATATGCCCCATCCCATTGTGGATGTACGCTAAAATTAATGTAGATTTCTTTATGACTACTCACCCCTTTGACCGATATTCGGCATATACAGACGTTTCTGCCCTTAAACAAGCCAGTGAACGCCCTTTGCGAAAATGCCTGCGCATAAATACTCTCAAGATGAAAGTGGGCGATTTCAAGCAGTATGCAAAAGATCACAGCTGGAATATAGAGCCTGTCCTGTGGTGTACCGAGGGATTCTTCATAGACCGTGAAGATCGATCTCAACCTCTGGGCAAAGATCTCCTTCATCTACTCGGACATACGTACATGCAAGAGGCCAGTAGTATGCTTCCGGTTAGCCTACTGGATCCACAACCCGGAGAGAATATATTAGATATGGCAGCAGCCCCTGGAAGTAAATCGACACAGATCGCAGCACTGATGAACAACCGAGGAGTACTAGTATCGAATGATATGAAGGAGTCTCGTCTCCAAACACTCAAATCTGCACTCAATCGTTTGGGGGTAATGAATGTTATTGTCACAAAGAAGATGGGACAATGGTTTGGCAAGCATATGACTGGGCGCTTCGACCGTGTACTTCTGGATGCTCCATGTACAGGGCAGGGGACTGCGCGCAAGGATTCATCTGCTCTTAAGTATTGTTCGATAGATTCCATCGGAAAGAACGCTAAGCTCCAGCGAGAATTACTAGAGGCTGCAGTACATGCAACAAAGATAGGCGGGCGTATTGTGTATTCCACCTGCACGTTGACCCCTGAGGAAAACGAAGATGTAGTATTCTCCGCACTCAATAAATTTCCCGGTCAGTTAGAAATAGTAGATCCATCAACCATAACAGATTGGGATTGTAATCAAGCGATCAAAGATTCATACCTAGGACAAGAGTCACTCGAATCACGAATCACCGATCACAAAACGCCGATGCTTCGTATCTGGCCGCAGACGTATGACTCCGAAGGCTTCTTCTGTGCTGTGCTCAAAAAAACTGCACCAACAAAAGAAGCTGAGAAATATGATCTTATAAAACTCAAAGAGGAGGTACTCCCAAAAGGGCGCATTAAAGAGATCTGTGAATTTTTGGAAATGCGATTTGGAAAATCTTTCAAGAATAAAAGTGAAGTACTCTTGCAAAGTAATCTTCGATTGTGGATTGCAACAGAAGATGTCTTTAAATTTAAGCTACCATGTGCAAACTCTGGAATCGGTCTTCCATTTGGAAAAGTACTTAGCAAGTCTCCTGTCATGATAGACCATGACCTTGCTACTCTTCGCGGGTCTGATATTTCAGATAGCGTAATCGATCTATCTGAGAAGCAGTGGAAAGATTTGGCCAGAGGACAGGACATTGATTGCGATCCAGATCTTCTTGGCAATATTCTACTCAGATACAACAGAATCTGCGTCTCCAGAGGAAGGGCAAGGGATGGACGGTGTAAGAATCATTTACCACGATGGATGGTACAAATACTTAGTGGATAAAGAATTCGATAGAAGAGAAATTGCGTTCTTTATCCTCTATCCTTTTTCCTCTATCCTCTTCTCCTATGGACCCAACTTTAGAAATCAAATCCCGGCTTCCGATAGAAGAGCTTGTTGGTCAGTACTGTCAGCTTAAAAAGAAGGGAAGTGGATTTGTGTGTATCTGTCCGTTTCATCAAGATACACACCCAAGCATGCAAATTAGTCCCGACAAAGGAATTGCGTATTGTTTTGCCTGTAGTAGTGGTGGGGACATTTTTAGTTTCTATCAAAAGATTGAAGGGGTGGATTTCCGCCAAGCTCTTAAGGACCTTGGAGAAAAGACCGGAGTAAAAATTGAAGGGCTCAAAATGGAGGCACCGGTGCAAAAAGATCATAAAGAACGTATTCGTGAATGTTTGAACGCGGCTCAGAAGTTTTATGCATCGAATCTCGCTTCTAATGAAAGGGCAAAACTCTATCTGGAAAATCGCAAAGTACCTAAGGAGCAAATCGAAGAGTTTGGCTTAGGGGCAGCACCGGATTCATTTAGTGAAACCTACGAACATCTTCTAAAAGCAGGCTTTAGTCGGAAAGAAATAGTCGATGCAAGCCTCGGAATCCAAAAGGAATTACAGAACGAAAAAATTTACGACAGATTTCGTAACCGTTTGATGTTTCCAATCTTCGATGCTAATGGAAATATTGTAGGTTTCGGGGGTCGCACCCTCGGAGAGGACGATGCAAAATATATTAATTCGGGAGATACACCTTTGTATAACAAGTCCGTAGTGCTTTATGGATTAAGCCACGCACGAGAAGCTATCCGCTCTACCAAAAAAGTTATTCTAGTCGAAGGATATTTCGATGTACTTGCATGTCACCGTTTAGGAATAAAAAATACGATTGCCGTGAGTGGAACAGCGCTCACAGAGCAACACGTAAAAACACTCAAACGTTATGCAGATACAGTAGTGCTTTGTTTGGATCAAGACCGAGCAGGACAGCAAGCGGCAGAACGTTCGTTCTTACTTTGCAGTGAGGTAGAACTTCCTGTGCATGCAATTACACTGGAGCAAAAAGATCCCGATGAAGCTGCAGTAGCAGATCCTGAAAAGTTTACGCAGACTATGGAGGCTGGAGGGCGGCCCTATCTTGATATGATTATTGATCAACTGCGTGAAGGTGATGTCAGTTCTTCCGAAGGAAAACATGAGGCACTCAAAATTCTGATCCCACTGGTCAATGCAGTTTCTTCTTCTGTAGAACGCGGGCACTTCATTGGTAAAGTGGCTGGACTTCTTTCGACAACAGAGACAGAACTCAAGGCAGACATTGCACAATTTAAGCAGAGCACAGTGCGATTGAATCCTGTAGCACAAGAGGAATCACAGGAGGAAACTGCAGATGGTTTTTCTAGTGCAGAAATAGCACTTGGTATTACACTTCTTTTTCCGTTACTCAAGTCACTTCTTTCAGAGCTTATAGAACCCGAAGATGAATCTGTAGCAGCGCTCTATCATGCTCTTAAAGATGCACCAGATGTTCAAAACCTCAGTATCGATATGCTAACGATACCAGAGCAATATAAGGAACGAGTATCTATTTTGATGCTGTACTGCGAACATCACGGTTTTACGGGTTGGAGCCAAGCACTCGCAGAGCGTGAAATGCGGAAAAATTGCACAAATGCCAACAGAGTCTTCTTGCGCAAAAAGCAGCTGGATATAGCAACTAGGCTCCAAAATGCACGTCAGAAGGGCAATAGCGCAGAAGAAGATAAGCTTTCTCTGCAGTATGCTCAGGTGCTTAAGTTAGCGAAGATGGCTTCCCAGTAGTAATTTTGCGAAAGATTCTCTTGGATATAGTCCCAAAATCCCTATACTGCCCGCAATGGCTTCACACCCAAGAAAATTCATCGTGCAACCAACAGATGACGATCTGAAAGAATTGCCCGAAGAGGTAAAGCATCTTATTAAGAAAGGGCGAGAGCAGAGATATGTAACGCATCAGGAGATTATGTCGGTCGTACCGAATGCAGAAGAAGATGTGGAATTGCTGGATGAGGTGTACAGCTTGCTCGTAGATCTTGGTATTCAGGTTATTGATGTTAAAGACGCACTGATTTGGGAGAAGAAGAATAAGGGAGGTTTGCAGATTCCAGAGCCAACAGAAGATCTCTCAGATATTTCATCTAATGATGAGGAAGAAATTGATCTTGATACTGATGATGATGAAGAAGAAAAATCATCAGTTGCTTCTATGAATCAAAAAGAAGAAATGTTGGATGTGGTTGCGACTGCAGGTATCGCTATTGATAAAGATCGTGAAGTATCAGAAGAAGAACGTGGTCGTCGTAAGCGTGAGCGTGAGGTAGATCTTCTGGAAATCAGTAACGACTCTGTTCGTATGTATCTTAGTGAAATCGGACGTGTTCCTTTGATTGATGCGAAGAAAGAGGTAGAACTTGCGAGGCGTATTCGCAAAGGGGATGCATCTGCTAAGCAGCAACTTGCAGAAGCCAACCTTCGTTTGGTTGTTTCTATTGCAAAGAAATATATTGGTCGAGGACTTTCTTTCCTTGATCTTATTCAGGAAGGAAACATCGGTCTTTTCCGTGCGGTAGAAAAGTTTGATCCAGAGCGCGGATTTAAATTCTCTACATATGCTACATGGTGGATTCGTCAGGCAATTACTCGTGCTATTGCAGACCAGGCTCGTACGATTCGTATTCCTGTGCACATGGTAGAGACTATCAACAAGCTCACTCACACACAGCGTCGACTGGTTCAAGAGCTAGGACGTGAGCCTACGGTAGAAGAATTAGCTGTAGAGATGGAGATGGATATTAAAAAGGTTCGTCACATTCAAAAAATCAGCCAAGATATTATTTCTCTGGAGTCACCTGTTGGTTCTGAGGAAGATAGTAAACTCGGAGATTTCATAGAAGACGAAGAAGCGGTAAACCCATTCGAAGCAACTAACCGTCAGCTACGAAAAGAGAACGTGCATTCTATGTTGGAGTTTCTCACTCCGCGTGAGCGCAAGATCATCGAAATGCGATTTGGTCTTAAAGATGGAATTGGACACACATTGGAAGAAGTTGGTAAGGAGTTTGGTGTTACGCGTGAACGTATTCGTCAGATTGAAGCAAAGGTATTACAGAAGATGCGTGATCACCCACGATCTATGACTATTCGTGAACATGGAACGTCTCCAAAGCGTGTTGGGTTCTCTTCTTCTGCAAAGATGAGCTCCGAAACTGCACAATCCGGAGCATCCTACGTGGACTTTATGCGTATGCTAGAAGAGGACATGAAGAGACTTACCGAAAAGTGTCCTAAATGTGGCAAAGGCGAGATGGTTCGTCTTACCAAAGAGGGTAAGGAGATCAAAAAGTGTGACAGTTGTGCACACGAAATGGATGCTGCAGATGCAGCAGAGGGCAATGTTGCTGAATAAGTAAATGGCCAAGAGTATTACTCTTAGCCATTTACTGTTTAGTCGCTCTTATTAAGCAGAGCACTTACCTCCCTTTACGAGCTTTTTGACGGCCGCAAGACCGATAAGCACGTAAACAATCGATTCCACCTGTGGCCAGCTACCCAAAACGAGGTTAACCACGTTTAGGTTCTGTCCAACAAAGTCGCCGACACCTACAAGACCCCAGTTAAGGGCTCCAAGGAGTACCAGCCAGTAGCATGCTTTACAGCAATTCATACAATGGTGGGGAAAAGAAGAAACAAAATTGCCAAACGGCAAGTTATTGGTAAGTTTAGCATCTTGTATGCTAAATGTAATATTGCGTCCTACGTGTATTCATTGTGTATCATACTCTTTGCATATTGCAGGATGTGTTGTCTCGCGGCTTCTGGTAGCATGCTGATGTGGCAGTGAAAACGTCATCATCATCTGGCAAAGCAGCAAAGAAAGCCGTTCAAAAAATGGTAACCAAGGGAAGTAAAACCTTCGATTCCGAGTATGCACGATTAAATACTGCACAGAAGAAAGCAGTGGATACGATTGATGGTCCCGTGATGGTAGTTGCAGGACCTGGCACCGGTAAGACACAGGTTTTAGCTCTAAGGACTGCGAAAATATTGAAGTCCACACAAATGAATCCGTGGAATGTTTTGTGTTTAACATTTAGCAAGAGCGGAGCAACAGCGATGCGAAACAGATTGCGAGATGTTATCGGGAGTGATGCTTACGGTGTTACGGTGAATACAATTCATGGGTTTTGCAACGATATCATCATGGCACATCCTTCAGTTTTTGAAGACTGGTCATCACTCGAGCAGATCAGTGACGTCGAACGCTATCGATCATTGAATAAAATAATTGATCAACTTCTTCCTGATATGGTTCTGGTGAATCCAAAATCACCCTACACACGTTCGCGAGATATTTTGGGTCGTATTTCTCAGCTAAAGCGAGAAGGAGTCACAGATCGAAGCCAATTACTGTCCATTGCTCAGGAGTACGAATCCGCAATGAGTTCTAAGAGTAAAGAAGGCACAAAAGCCCATCAGAGAAACCTTCTTACTGCTAAGAAATTCAGAGAATTGATAGAGATATTCCATCGTTATCAACAAATGCTAAGCGAAACGGGTAGATATGACTACGAAGACATGATTTTAAACGTTACAGAAGCACTAAAACAGGAAGATTGGCTTCTTGCAAGCCTTCAGGAGCGTTACCAGTACGTATCAGTAGATGAGTTTCAGGATACAAATGGTGCACAATACGCATTTATAGATCTGCTTACGACAGATCCTACAGAAGATTGCGCACCCAATTTCTTTGTTGTCGGTGATGATGATCAAGCTATTTACCGCTTTCAAGGCGCTAACCTTACTAATATTCTCTCATTTCGAGATAAATATCCCCAAGCACCTGTCGTAGCTCTTACAGAGAGTTATCGTTGTACACAGCCAATACTCGATGCTGCGGAGTCACTTATCAGTGAAAATACAGAGCGTCTTGTAGGAAAAATAGAACATCTGGATAAACATTTGATAGCAGCATTACAAGAAGATGGAGAGCCACCACAAATGCATTTTGCAGCTAGTGACATGTCAGAACCGTGGATTATTGCAGATATGGTAGAAAAAAGACTGAGCGAAGAGCTTGATCCAAATGAAATAGCTATCATTGTGCAGACGAATAGAGAACTTCTTCCGCTCTACGATGTGTTTAAGGCACGAAACATTCCAGTTGTACTTTCGGGGAAACTTGATCTTCTCGAGCACCCTCTTGTTGAACAGACATTAGCTATTGTGAAAGCGGTACATAACCCAAAAGATGACCATCTTCTTTCAAGCGCACTCGCAAGCTCGTGCTTCTCCTGTTACCCTGCAGATTTATCAGCACTGTATCTTCTTAAGCGAGAAAAAAAATGCACACTGCAAGAATGCATACTTCTTATTGATACCGAAGATCTTGGATTACGAAATACAGAGGCATTGATCTACGCACGGGATAGTATTTTAGATCTTCATCACAAAAAAGATCAACGCACGGTCGTAGAAACACTCGAACACATTTATCGTGATTGCAATCTTCTCGGGTCACTCAAAGGTGGAGAGATGGATGTAGTAGATTTTGCTGCAGGACAAGAGTTCTTCGACCGGATAAAAAGCAGGGCATACGAGCAGCCGCATTTTACCTTCGAAGTATTCCTCAATGATTTACAGTACTACTTGGATGCGAACTACGGTGATCTCAGATTAACGTATGACCTGCCACACCTTACAGAATCTGGTGTGCAGATGATGACAGCACACAAAAGTAAGGGGCTTGAGTTTCATACGGTGATTCTTACCAATTTCCGAGAAGGGCATTGGGACAAGCGTCGCAATCCCCCATCCATCGCAATCCCCGAAGACCTCCTCTTTGGTTGGGAGAAAGATCAAAAGTCATACGAGAAGAATCAAGATGAGCGTAGAGTTGCTTTCGTGGCTATGACTAGGGCTAAACGAGAATTAATATTTACGTGTCCAAGCGAACTTACTACAGGAGATAGTACAAAAACAGTTTCTCCTTCGGGATTCTTTGCAGAGTCTGGAGATCTTCCTGAAGTGCACACAGAAGTGGAGGATCCAAAGCAGATGTCCACACTTCTTTCTGTACCTCCTCGAGAGTTCGATGCAGAGTTTGCAACGTTCTTGCAAAAACGTATTGAGAATTTCTCTCTGTCACCTACTGCACTCAATCATTTTCTCGATGACCCTTTGGTGTTTTTGGAAGTCGATCTCTTGCAAAAGCCCCAAGCAAAAGAGTCACACTTTGCCTACGGGAATGCTGTACACCACGTTCTTGCAAAATGGGCAGATTCTATTGCAAGTGGCGAACCTCTAGATGAAGCTACGATACTTAGAGCATTCGATGATCACTTAGTAGAAAGAGAGCTCCTGAATAAAAAAGAACTCGAACGACTGACGCATCTGGGGCATCAGACACTACACCGATATGTGTCTTCACATTTGCAACCTCCCTACCCCAATGTTCATAAAGTCGAATACCCCATTGCCACACATCTCGGAGACATACCCATCAAGGGAAAGTTAGACCGTATAGATCTGATGGAACCAAATTCTCGCAAGGCAATCATTACTGATTTTAAAACCGGAAAACCCAAGACCGAGAAGCAGATCATCGACTATGGCTACCACCGACAACTGGTGTTTTACGATCTCCTCATCCGCAATGGATACTCTATTATTGACCCTCAAGAATTCCGGCTGGAATTTGTCGGTGAGGGTGAACAAGATCCAATAACAAGGTCTTTCACGATTTCTGAGCAGGATAGAAAAGAGCTTACTGAGCTTATTGGAATCGTTTGGGAGAAGATAGTTAATCTAGATTTCACGTCGATTGAAGGTAGTTCTATATAGCAATGGAACTGTTTTTACATTAAAGAGAAGCCAAAATGATTGAGAGCGCCCTTTCTGGGCGCGGTGTAGTTGTATTACGTATTGTGGATCATGGATATCATTCTTTTATGTCTCAGCGTCATCCAATCCAGCATAGTTATTCAATGCTCATTACCATTGTCACAAAAAATAGATTACCTATTTTTTCAGATGATGCTTGTGCTCGTGAAGCAATAGATACTCTCTATAGAATTCAGGATCATTATCCATGTTACCTTTTTGCATTTGTATTTATGCCAGATCATTGCCACTTACTTTTACAGATTCCTGAAGATGGTTCTGTATCAAAGTTTATAAATGTGTATAAACGTGCTGTTACATTTAATGTACAAAGAGGGATTATCTGGCAAGCAAGGTTTCATATACGTATTCCGCGTGATCTTGGCATTGCAAAGCACTATATTCATTGGAATCCTGTAAATGCTGGTTTATGCAATGAGTCAGAAGATTATCGTTGGTCATCTGCATGTGGACTATGGGATATACATGATTTACCTCTGAAATATTGATAATGGTGACTGGCCAATAACCCGCGGCCAGAAAGGCCAATAACCCGCGGCCAGAAAGGCCAATAACCCGCGGCCAGAAAGGCCGCTCTAAGGGGTTATAAATTATGATGCTACACAATTAAATGTTCTCTCAGTTCAGATACAGCCCTTCCTCGGTGACTGATTTTATTTTTCTGATCCACTGTCATTGCACTGTAGACCGTGTCAAACCCTTCCGGTTTAAAGCATGCTGAGATTGGGAGTCCTGGTAGGTAATCTGCTTCAAGTGTTGGTGTAATAATGCCCTCACAACTTCCTTCAAACATGTGATGACTGCCTGCAGCATCAATAAATGCAAGATTGCAGACGAAGCGTGCCTTGCGGTTTTCCTCCACTTCCATCCGCTCCAGAAAAAAATCAATCCATTCCTGATCTGTCGCCTGCGCCCCTGCTCCCCAGCGGCGTGTGTGAATCCCAAGCTCTCCCTCAAGTGCATCAATCACAATGCCGGAGTCATCGGCAATAGTGGGGACAGACCTCCCACTCTCAAAGAAGTGCCGTGCTTTGAGCAGGGCATTCTCTGCAAAAGTTGAACCTGTTTCCTCCGGATCAATTTCAATCTTCAAATCAGCGGGGCGTAAAAGTTCAAGATCAAGTCCTCCAAGTACTTCGGAGATCTCAATATGCTTTCCCGTATTATTCGTGCCAATAAGTAGCTTCATGACTCTGCAACTTTATCGATGTAGACCTCGCGAGCTTTTGCACCATTACTTGGGCCGATAAGTCCTCGGTCTTCCATGATATCCAGAAGTCTGGCAGCTCGTGCGTAACCCACCTTCAGTTGACGTTGCAATAAACTTGCAGACGCCTTTCCGGTTTCTTGAACAACACGAACAGCTTCGAAGAACATGTCATCCCCTCCGTTGTCATCAGCATCGAGGTCAATATAGCCGCCACTTCCTCCTTCTTCGCCCTCTTCTCTATCTCCATCCATTTCTATCTGCTCGGTTACTTTACCGCCACCGGCAATCTTGACACTGTTGATCACACGCTGGACCTCTTTACCGGTAACAAGAATTCCCTGGATGCGTATAGGACTTGAGGTCTCTGCTGTCATATAGAGCATGTCTCCACGACCCAGTAAGTCTTCTGCTCCAATGCTATCGAGGATTGTACGTGAGTCGACAGCAGATACGGTGCGGAACGCGATACGTGTAGGGATGTTCGCTTTAATGAGACCGGTAATAACATCTACACTCGGTCTCTGTGTTGCAATAATCAGATGCATACCTGTGGCACGAGCCATTTGTGCAATACGGGCAACCATGGTTTCTGTATCTCTTCTGTACTGTCGCATCATAAGATCTGCGAGCTCATCAACAACAATTACAACACGAGGAAGATAGCTTTCTTCTTTTTCCTGTTTCTCGTTATATTCATCGAGATTACGTACACCAGCCTCTGAGAATCTATGGAGACGCCGTCCCATTTCTGCGACAGCCCAACGAAGTGCTTGCAAGGCTCGTTCTGCTTCGGTAATTACCGGAGTAAGCAGATGTGGTATGCCGTCGTACGGCATGAGTTCCACGCGCTTCGGATCTATCAGAATCAATTTGAGCTCATGTGGTGCATTTTGAAACAGGAGTGATGCGAGGAATGAATTCATACAGACCGACTTTCCAGAACCTGTAGCACCGGCAATGAGCAGATGCGGCATGTCGTTTAGTGGTGCAACCACCGCCTTACCGGATACATCTCTACCCAGAGGTAATGTGAGCGGTGAATCACTCTCCGTAAATTCTATACTCTCCATAATTTCACGTAGATGCACGAGTGTTCTATCTGTATTGGGCATTTCTATTCCAACGAGTGATTTTCCTGGAATGGGAGCTTCTATACGAAGACTTGGAGCAGCAAGAGCTAGGGCTAAGTCATCTTTGAGTGCGGCAATTTTACTCAGTTTTACTCCTTCTGCGGGCTTAAGCGTAAATTGCGTTACGGTAGGACCGGGGTGCGCATCGCGCATAGTAACATCAATATCAAATTCTTCGAGTTTCTCTTCGATGAGCTTTGCCTGTTTCTTGAGTTCTGCATCGTCTACTTTGAGCTCTGACTGTGCTCCATCCAAAAGGTCATATCCTGGGAAGGTCCACTCCTCAAAGCGTGTGTCTTTCATTTGCAGTGTGTCCTTCACTTTTTTACTCAAAACTTTCTTCGTACGATCTTTTATAGAACTTTGTGCAAATGCCGGACGGACAATATTCAACTCCGGTTCTTCCTGGTCATCTTCTACAGGATCTTCTTCATCCTCTTCGTATTCATCTTCATCTTCCTCATCTTCCTCGTACTCATCCTCTTCATCAACGACGCGTCGACGACGTTGCTTCTTCTTTTTCTTTTTGAGGCTGTCTATCCAGCTTCGAATATCGGCGAAATCCGGCTCGAAGGAAATAAACAGTCCAGAAATAAAGAGTGCAGTGAGCACGGTGTAGCCAACTGCCCTGCTGGTAAATACAAGAAATGGAAGGCTCATCATAAATCCAACAGATCCTGCAAGCGCATCTCTATTCGAAGCGATCTCTTCCAGTGGTGCACCAATATGTACTATTCCTAGGAATGAAAGCAGACAGAGTACCAGTCCGATGGAGCGTTTCGCTTCAAAATGTGAATCGCGAGTAAACCAGTGAAGTAATCCGGAGATAATGAGAAACGCAGGGAAGATGCCACTCCACGCCCCAAAAAAGAAAGCCATTGCTGTACTCATACTCTCGCCTACCATTCCCGCATCCTGATTGAGAACGAGGTACAGCAGAATTCCCGCAGTTATCTGGCCCGTGCCAGAAATCATCCTCTGCGTTTCGGGCGCGAGATTAAGTGCGTTCTTCTTCTTACGCCTGCGGCGGTACTTACGACGTCTTCTGCGAACCATTGTTGCTAGAATAGCATATTGTTGGATGATGTGAAAGATTGGGTTTCTAGTGTTTCTTCATTGGTCTTTTGGCTAGAGGCAAATACAATACACATATGAAAGTAGTTATTTTTGGGTCCAAAGGCTATATGGGTCAGTACTTCCTGACTCTCTATCCAGATGCTGCAACCCCATCAGTTGATATCGCAGATATTAGGGCTGTAGGAGAGGTTTTGGATTCCGAAAAACCGGATGTTGTCATCAATTGTGCAGGAAAAACAGGACGGCCGAATGTTGACTGGTGCGAAGATCACAAAGAAGAGACCATACATAGCAATGTTGTAGGTCCGCTTGTTCTTGTGGAGGAATGCAATAAGCGCAATATATACTTCGTTCATCTAGGTACTGGTTGTGTGTACTCCGGAGATTGCTCCACGCCCTTTAGCGAGACTGATGCACCGAATTTCTTCGGGAGCTTTTATTCCCGTAGCAAAGGGCTTATCGATCAACTTCTCAATGATTTCCCAGTTCTAAATATCAGACTGCGAATGCCTTTTGATGGGACAAGTAATGATCGAAACTTGATCAGTAAAATCAAAAAATACGATCGACTTTTAGATACAGAAAATTCCATGACGTACATTCCAGACCTTCTTAATGCTGCACAGAAGCTTATCGAAAAAAGAGCAACCGGACCGTATAACATTGTAAACCCCGGAGCGATGACACCGTTTCGTATTATGGAACTCTATAAAGAGATCGTTGATCCAAGTCATACATTCGAACTTTTAAGAGAAGAGGATCTATCAGATGTTGCAAAGGCAGGACGTAGCAGTTGCGTACTTTCAGGGCAAAAATTGGAATCTGAGGGTATCGCTATGAAGCCGGTAGAAGAAGCAGTGCGAGAAGCCCTGGAAGCACTAAAATCAACGGAGAATTCCTGATATTGCTCAATATTTACTATTATGGTATAATCTAACTATAGATATGGAAACACCTGAAGTTCAAGATAGTGGCTCAAAGAAGAGCATGGTAAGCAAATTCACGCCTATGAAAGTGCTGAATTTTGTCAGAAAGAAATGGAAAATGATCCTCATTCTTGTTGTTATCGCACTACCTATTATTGCCTTAACAAACTTCCTGACCTCAGAGCCAGAACCAGAGTATCTCACAGAGCAGGTGAAGAGAGGAGACCTCGTTCAGGCTGTGGAGGTAGTCGCTACAGTGATTTCAGAAAAAGATTTGGAACTCAAATTCCCCGTTTCGGGAATAGTGGAAGAACTTCTTGTTTCAGATGGAGACACAGTTTTTGTAGGACAAGAACTTGCGAGACTGCGTTCCGGAAGTCTCAAAGCCGCAGTCACTGCAGCAAATGCAAAGCTGACAACAGCTTACGCAGAACTCCGCGCACTAGAAGAGGGGACAAGGCCTGAGGATATTGCTATTGCAGAAGCAGAACTTCGCAATAAACAGGCTTCACTTGAACTTGCCAGGTCCAAGTACGATACGGCTGTCGCTTCTTTGGAAAAGGCAAATAGTAAGCTTACAGTTTTGCAGTCCGAAGCCAAGACTGCGTCGGCAGGAGAGGTTGCAACAGCAAGTAGCACTCTGACAAAAGAATTATCAAAGGCAGAAACAGCCCTCGGTGTCATAGAAGACGTGTTCGAAGATCTAACACTGCAAAACATCCTGTCACAAGAGCAGCCAGCTGAGTACAGACAGATGGATACGCAGCGCATAGATACGTATACGAGAATCAATACTGCTTTACATAAAACAAGCACAACACTCAATGATTTCAACGATGCATCAGTTGCATTAGAGGAGGGGAGACTACTAGCTGCAGATGCGACAGTAGTCGTGCAACGTGCATACGATTTTATTGGACGCCAAGAGCCATTGGGATTGTTTGACTATACAAAAAAGGAAACACTGAGAGCGACTCTTGCAACAGAAAAAAGTAATGTAGAGACTGCATATACAAATATTGGTGGCACACTTAAAGCCTTGCAGGATAAAATTGCTAACTTTGAAACAAAGATTGCAACTGAGGAATCAAATGTCGTGACTGCACAGGGTACACGTGATCAATCCCTAGCGGATATCAGTACCTATCAAACTGCAGTAACTGTTTCGGAGGCACAGCTTGCACTTAAGCGAGCCGGAACACGTAAGGCAGACATCGATGCATCTCGTGGACGCGTACAGTCGGCAAGAGCTGATCTACAAAAAGCACAAGCAGATTACGATGATACGATTCTTGCGGCTCCGATAGAAGGAACAATCACCAAGGTAAATCTGAAGAAAGGAGAGTTTACCCCAGGGCAATTTAGCGAGACGGTTGCCGCCATTACAATTCTTGGTGTTTCTCCATACCGCATAGAGGTATTTACATCAGAGATTGATATCCCAAAAGTAGAGTACTCTCAAAGCGGAGAGCTCTTACTTGATGCCTATCCCGATAGGCAGTTCCCTGTCGAAGTTACCGAGATAGACCCTGCAGCAACTATCGTCGATGGTGTTCCGAAGTATCGTATAAAGCTTGATTTCCCAAAGAGCTTTGATGATCTGCTCAAAATTGGTATGACAGGGGACTTGGATATTATTACGGATACCAAAGACGATGTTCTGTACATTCCGGGTCGTGCTGTTATCAAAAATGAAGAAGGAGAAGAAATTGTACGTGTGCTAAATAAGAATGATGACGTAGAAGATCGTCCGGTAACAGTTGGTATGGAAACAATCACTAATGTGGAAATTATTGAAGGACTCGAAGAGGGAGAAACCGTGATTGTTCTTATAAAGTAACATGCCAAAGAAAAAGAACCCCTCCACAGCGCCGCTGATAGAGACGCGCAAACTCTGCAAGTCCTATTGTAATGATGAATTAGAAACTCCTGTACTTCATGATATCGATCTCACAATTCACGAGGAAGAGTTTATTTCTATTATGGGTCCTTCGGGCTCCGGGAAATCAACCCTCATGCATATATTGGGGTTTCTTGACCAGCCAACATCAGGGAAGTTTTTGTTTCGCGGAGAACCAACACGCACAATGTCTGATGATGAACTTGCAGCCATTCGTGCAACCCGTGTGAGTTTTGTATTCCAGGCATTTAACTTGCTGCCACGTACTACAGTTCTTGATAATGTAATACTTCCGCTGCTCTATCATCCCACTATTCCTCCATCCGAAAGAATAGAACGCGGAATGAATGCAATTGAGGCAGTAGGTCTTACCGATCGTGCGACGTATTTCACCAATCAACTCTCAGGCGGTCAGCAACAGCGCGTGGCTATAGCTAGGGCTCTCGTTACTTCACCAGATATAATTTTTGCTGATGAACCCACGGGAAACCTTGATAGCACATCCGGAAGCCAGGTAATGGAGGCACTGCAGGATTTGCATGATCGGGGAGGGAGAACCATCATCCTCGTTACGCATGAGCAGAGTACGGCTGCACATGCAAAACGCATCATTCATCTTCTTGATGGTCGTATCGACTCTGACTCCAAAAAGTTTAAGCGCGTCACCGCCAAAAACAATCACAATCTAAAAAAATAATGCTACTCAATGATACGTTTCGCGCGGCAGAGCGTAGCCTCAATAGAAACAAAAGCAGGTCACTACTGACTATGCTTGGTGTTATTATTGGAGTTGGGTCTGTGGTACTGATGACTTCTGTAGGGGCGAGTATGGAGCATCTTATCCTTGGACAAATTAGTTCCATAGGAGCTCAAAGTATGGTGGTGTTTCCGGGACAACAGGAAGGTGCCGAAGGAACTATTGTGGCAGGATTGGATAGCCTGAGCTTTGAGGATATCAATGCATTAGAAAAACTATCCACCGTAACGAGTGTTGCTCCTGCAATAATGGTTGGGGTGGATTACGCCACATTTGGCAGAGAGAAGACGGAGCCTAGAGTTATCGGGACAGTACCCAACTATTTTCAAAACCGAGAAGTTACCATACAGCGCGGAAGACTTCTTGAAGAGAGTGACATTCGTGCTGCACGAAATGTTGTCGTATTGGGTTCAGAAATTGTTGATGATTTGTTCGGACGCCAAAACCCAATTGGAGAGCGAGTTAAATTGGGTGCAAGATCGTACGAAGTAATCGGAACATTGGAATCTATTGGAACGCAGTTTTTTCAAAATGCAGATGAGTTTGTGTTTATCCCTCTTACAACTGCTCGGGCACAAAACGTACAGAAGTATGTCAACGTTGTGAGTATGCAGTCGGTAGGGGATTTTGATTTGGCACAATATGATGTGGAGACACTTCTTCGTCGCCGGCATGGAATCATCAACCCGGAAGGAGACTCCGATAAAGATGATTTCATCGTACGTACTTCCGCACAGGCGAATGATATTTTGGGTGCAGTTTCTTTGGGGCTTACCTTATTTATTACCATGGTGGCGAGCATCTCCCTTATTGTTGGAGGAATAGGAATCATGAACATTATGTTGGTATCTGTTACAGAGCGCACTAGAGAGATAGGACTGCGAAAGGCAGTTGGAGCTAAACGTAGAGATATTCTGTTGCAGTTTCTGGTAGAGGCAATAGCTCTTACCATGTTTGCAGGAATCATTGGTGTAGCATTTGGCTTAGGTCTTGCGCTTCTCACTGCTGCGATTGCTGATAAATTTTTGCCGACCTACGACTTCGTTATTTCCTATCCTTCTATCGGCATGGCACTTGCTATGGCTTTTGCAGTTGGACTTGGATTTGGTATTTATCCTGCTCGCAAGGCAGCACGCCTTTCTCCTATGAATGCTCTCCGCTACGAATAATGCAACTCAAAGATACATTGCAGGCAGCGTACACAGCGGTAACCGCACATCGTATGCGATCAATACTTACGATGTTGGGTATTATCATTGGAGTAGGCTCTGTTGTACTCATGGTTTCTGTTGGACGAAGCTTCGAGCGATACGTACTCGATCAGGTAGAGTCTTTTAGTAGTCATTTGATAGAAGTGTATCCAACAGGCTTCGAGAAGTTTGGTCGCACACTCGACTCCATGAGCTTTGCAGATTACGAGGCAGTGGAAACTTTAAATACAGTAGAGAGTGTCGCTCCGGTAATTTTTGTCACAGAAAAGATTACGTACGAAACAGAAGAGATTTCTCCTTTCATCTTTGGGACGACGAGCAACTTCTTTTATAACTACAGTCTCAAGCTTGAGCGCGGACGTCTGCTCAATGAATCTGATATTAAAGGAGCACGGTCTGTTGTAGTACTTGGGTACCAAGCAGCGGTGGATTTGTTTGGACAAAATGACCCCATTGGAGAACGTATCAGAATTGGTAAAAGGTTTTATACCGTAGTGGGAGTAATGGAAACAGTAGGTTCTGCCTTGCTTCAGGATCTTGATACTCCTGCCTACGTGCCATTTACCACAGCAAAAGCACAGACAGGCCAAAAGCACCTAAGCTACATGACGATGAAGGCAACCACCGAAGACGACGAACTTGCCCTTGCAGATATCACTGCACTTCTTCGGCAGCGTCACTCCATAGACAATCCCGACAACGATTATGACAAAGACGATTTTCGTGCGAGGTCTGCTTCACAGGCTACAGAGATTGTAGGAACAGTCGGCCTTGGCCTTACGGCATTCATTGGGCTGATTGCAGGAATCTCCCTCATCGTCGGAGGAATAGGGATTATGAATATTATGCTAGTCTCTGTTACAGAGCGCACAAGAGAGATAGGTTTGCGTAAGGCACTCGGGGCAACGCGTCAGGACATCTTGCGACAGTTCCTTATAGAGGCTGTTGCACTTACGATGCTTGGAGGGGCAGTCGGTATTATAGGAGGAGCAGCTCTCGGCGCTTTGCTTGCAGCTATTGCCAGCAAGTTTGTGGGACATGTTCCGTTTACACTCTCTATACCTGCCCTCATTGCCGCGATGAGTATGGCAATGGCAACGGGGTTGATCTTTGGGATTTTCCCTGCAAGAAAAGCTGCAGATCTAAGTCCGATGGAGGCTATTAGGTGGGAAGGATAAAAAGATCATTATTTGTATAGATTCTACCTCTCGTCCCTCCGAAGCTCCGAAGGAGCGAAGGGGGATGGAGGCTATCAGGTGGGAGGGTTAGTTAGTCCAGAGCAACAGGCATTCTTACATGTTGCTTAATGGCGATGATATCCATTCCTAGAGCTTGAATATCCTGATCAACTGCATCAAAGCGACGGTCTACAGCTTCAAAACGGCTATTCATTGATGATTCAAGATGATTAATGGCGTCTGCATTTGATTGAATTCCAGCAGCATTTGCTTTGATAAGATCTCCATTTGCTCTAATAGCACTCTGCAAATTCTGAATATGCGCTATGACATCATGTAGAGTGATATCATCGCCATCGCTTGAACTATTCTTTGGCATGGGCTGAGTATGATAGATGTGAGAGAGGGATGGAACAAGCGCACGATAATCTCCTTTGAGCAGTTGCAATATTTCCTCTTCGATAAGCCATAGATGCCGTTCCATCTGATGATGGAACCTTCAGTAAAAATTCAATACCTGTTGTAAAAAATAACAACAGTTTCGTAGAGTAACTTTGTATCATTGACGTGATCTCTTAGTTGGGCGTACGATCATCTCCTTTTCTAATATAATTTATGAATGTCACAAAATCTGATCACGATCGCATTGTCCGACTTACTGAGCAATGGCTTGGTCCGGATGACGACTATGATGGAATAACATCGGAGAAACTTGGTGGATCGTTGACGGTAATACGTGGAAGTGCAGCGGATCTTCCTCGAGAGCATTGCCGAGCCTCATTGGCATTTGTTTGCAATAAGGAGGGATCGCGGAAGGATCTACGCTGGCTAGCAGAGCTGTCAGATAATGGCGAAAAACCCGCATCAATGCAGACAGTGAATTATCGTAGAGATGTCACAGGATCAGCCGAAATACTTTCTACAATGTCAGATCCCTCTCTACCGGAAGTGCTTGATGTGCTACAGCATGCAATAGATAGCAGGGACTAGATCAACTATCTGCTTGAGAAAAAGGGTAGATAAGCTAGAATCCTCCCATCATCGAGGCTAATCATGGGTCGGTACCGAAGTGGCCAAACGGGTCTGGCTGTAAACCAGATGTCTCTGACTTCGGGGGTTCGAATCCCTCCCGGCCCA
>DJKT01000051.1 GCA_002436205.1 Candidatus Peribacter sp. UBA6535 | reverse complement strand
ATCTCCAGCCACCTGCTCCATTCAGTGAAGAACCCTGTGTCCCGTCCCTTCGCTGCGGCTACGGGACTTGAACACAGGGCATGCCTCGTTACTCGAGATCGAACAGTTTCAGTTGAATGTCTTTAGGATTTTTTCCTTGTTTTTCCACATATTTGAGAATGGTGTCTTTTGTGCCTCGATTGCTGATCGTTCCAATGTAGTAACCGTCTGTCCAGAATTCTCCTCCCCAGAGTTCTTGTTTCACGGAAGGTATTTTGAGACAAGGTCTTGCTGTGAGCTTCTTGATCATACCGATGACTTGTCCTGCTGAGTATTTAGGAAGAAACTGACAGATGATGTGTACGTGATTTTCATCGAAACCCAGTTTGTAGATGTGAATAGCAAAGCGTTCTTTGAATCCGCTGAGGGTTTCTTTGATGCATTCGATAACGTCTTTTTCGAGAACAGACCGTCTGTATTTAATCGTAAGCTGGATATGATAGTGGCATTCTGAGACATTGTGATACCAGCGCCAGAGGTCGGTGTCGATATTGGGCATACGTGGGTATTGTATGTTGTTTGTTGTGTGTGTTTGTAAAAAAAGGTGCCTGCGTCCCGCATCTGACCTCCGCTACGCTGCGGTCAGCTGCTTGAACGCAGGGTATGGGGTAATTAATGGCTTATATAAGCCATAGTTCGACAAAATAACATTGACATAACATGATAAACGACTACACTATCGCCAGTGAAATCTTCAATTCTCCAGCTTAGTTCTCGTCGTCGCCGTACCTCTACAGAGGTGACGGTCTAAGTTCATATTCAAACCGTAACGTCTCCTCTGTAACGCTTATGCCCACAGGGGGCTTTTCTTGTGTACTCATGATTATCTATCTCACCATCACCGTTCGCCGATGCCGTATGTCCTCCGTGGAGGGTCATGGCTAACGCATATGTATAAGCCTGCAGCACCCCTCCATGGAGAAGTATTTCCCTGGAGGGTTTTTATCATGCTGCACCTTACTACCTTAATTATGAAGAATCATTGTAACTACATCATCTCAGAACCACCCCAGACTCCCTGGTGGGGACATGGTATTCCAGTGATGGAAGGCAACCATGCTATGGAACTCAATGAGGGTGCAATACCAGATCACAGTGCTCTTGCAGAAGAACTTGCTGCATGTGCACAGATGTATAAAGATCTGGGAATCTGTCCTATCCAAGTTCCATTCTCGCCCTACCTTGAAGCGCGGTACAGACACGACGGCATATTCAGTACCGATGCTGCTGTCACTACAAAAAACAAAGAAGATAAGCCCACGGCATTCATCAGTAACTTTACAGCCCAGTACAGGCAACCAGAGGCAGAAAGCATGATGCGATTCCTTAGGCTTCAAAGGATCAAGACGATCCAACTTCCTAAACACGCAAAGCTCGAAGGTGGAGATGTCCACTATACTCTCTACGATCATTACTACTTCGGTGGACTCTTTAGAGCAAACGAAGCAGGGCACAATGCTGTCATTGCACAGAGCCAGGTGGAGGATGCTGTTTTACTCAAGACAGAAGGCTTCCACATAGATACAGTCATGGTTCCTGCATTGGATGCAAGAGGAGCACTACGAGCTATTCTTGCTTGCAGAGAAGTGATTGAGAGCCAGAGTTGGGATGCACTCCATACACTTGCTACGCAAAGTGGTGCAACACTCTTGGAACTCGATGCAGAGGATTCGATAGGTCACACAGACCAAGATCGTGCAGACGGATCGTACGCAGTCAATTGTATGCCTGTACCTGGCAAACTTCTTGGTAACGGAGAATTTAAAACGCCTGGAATAGAAGATGAAATTGCAAGGTTGGGCATCGAACATAAATGGACTCCAATGCCAGAGTCCGCAAAATCTGGTGGTGCATTGCACTGCCTTACGCACCAACTACCTGTGCATGACAAAATGGAAGTCATCCGATGGTATATGAACAGAGAAGTACATGAACTGTATGAGCTGCTGCTTAATTCACCTAAAGATAACGCAGAGCTTGTTCTCATGCAAAAGCAACTGCCACTGATGAACTTTAATACATACAAACAATACGGTGTGCAACAGCAAGAAATATACGATTTGCACAGAGCACGAGAAGTATTTCTTTCCAATTTACAACTATGAAAACTACCACTACCTACCAAAAGATCGGCTCATACGAAGCCAAAAAAGGAGAGTTCGACACTTGTGTCCTCCTCTACTCTGGTGGACTCGATACGTCTGTCATGCTCAAATGGATTCAAGAGCAATACGAAGCAGATGTCATTGCTGTTACTGTTGATATTGGACAGCTCCATGAAGGACTCGAAGAAGCGAAGCAGAAGGCTTTGAAGCTTGGAGCCGCGTCTGCTCACATTATTGATGCCAAAGACCGTTTTGCAGATGAGCTCCTTACCCAAGCTATAAAAGCAAATGCTGACTACCAAGGGAACTATCATCTCTCCTGTCCTCTGGGACGTGTCATCATCTCACAAATCGCAGTTGAGATAGCACAGCAAGAAGGTGCGACAGTGATTGCTCACGGCTCCACGGGCAAAGGTAATGACCAAGTACGTTTCGAGAGTTACATCACGACGCTTGATCCTAGCCTCAAAATCATTGCTCCTGTACGAGAATGGGGCATGGGAAGAGATGAAGAAATTGCCTATGCCAATCTGCATGACATCCCCATTAAGCAGACAAGTGCGAAGCCCTACTCCTACGATGACAACATGTGGGGCTCTACAGGTGAAGGAGGTGAAATAGAAGATCCTAAACTGATTCCACCTCTCGAAGATATTCTCGAAGTCTGTGTTCACCCAAAGGATGCTCCTGATGTTGATGAAATTGTTGAAGTGACATTCGACAAGGGTGTCCCCGTAGCATTTAATGGACAATTACGCTCTGTGAAGGAAATCACCGAGAAGGCAAATACAATCGGTGCTTCTCATGGAGTTGGCATTGTCCACCTTATTGAAGACCGACTCGTTGGACTGAAAGTACGAGGTGTGTACGAACAGCCTGGTGCTCATATTCTCATCACAGCTCACAGGGCTTTGGAAAAACTTGTTTCAACAAAAGATCTTAATGAGTTCAAAGCAATGATTGACCAGAAGTGGGCATACATGTGTTACGGGGCAAAATGGTTTGATCCCACTATGGATGCGATCCACGCCTTTCAAGATACAGTGAATGAAAAAGTAACAGGCACGGTAAAGGTGAGACTCTACAAAGGACATGCCGAAGTTGTTTCTCTTGTGTCTCCGAACTCACTCTTCGACTCTGACCTTGCGACGTTCAATAAGAACGCAAGTTTCAATCAGAACGCCTCACCAGGATTTATTGAACTCCACAATCTTGCACAAAAAACTGCTTACAATGTTTCCCACCAATCATCATGAGTACACTCTGGCAAAAATCATCGGTTACACTACATCCAACAATTGGGAACTACACAGTAGGGCAAGACACAACACTTGATCTTCTGCTAATGTCCCACGACATAGAAGCAAGCAGTGCACATGCTGCTATGCTCAAAGATATAGGTGTACTCACAGAAGCTGAGTATTCTGACATCTTGGTGTGCCTGAGTATCCTACTCAAGAAACTACAGAAGGAGAAAATTGAAATCACCGAAGCAGATGAGGACTGCCATACAGTGATCGAGAATTTCCTTGTGGAGAAGTTGGATGACACGGGTAAGAAGATCCACACAGGACGAAGTAGAAACGACCAAGTTCTGGTGGCACTACGTCTGTATATGAAGGAAAACCTAAAGAAGATGCAATCAAGTGCACTTGCTCTGGCACAGGACTTTCTTGTGAAGGCTAAGGAATACCAGAATGTGCCACTGCCTGGATACTCCCACACGCAACAGGCAATGCTCAGTTCCGTGGGGCACTACTACTGTAGCTTCCTCGAAGCACTGCTCGGTGACATCACCTACATTCAATCTGTACTACAGCAGATTGATTGCTGTCCACTTGGCAGCGCTGCAGGCTTCGGCGTTTCTCTTCCACTTGATAGAAAACAAGTAGCTGACAGACTTGGTTTCTCTACTGTGCAACTCAATTCCCTCTACTGCCAAAACAGTCGTGGGAAGTTCGAGAGCATGTACCTCGAAGCGTGTGTGCAGATAATGATGACACTTGGGAAGTTTGCATCAGACATACTGCTCTTCACATCACAAGAGTTTGATTTCTTTACAGTAGATGAATCTCTGGTCACTGGCTCCAGTATCATGCCTCAAAAGAAAAATCTCGATGGACTCGAAATACTACGGGGAAACGTCTGCCTTGTAACAGCTAATCAGCATTTAATTCAAGACATTGCAAAAAATCTTATCTCTGGTTACCACCGTGACTTGCAGCTTATCAAAAAGCCACTGATCGAGAGTACACAGATCACTCTGCAAAGTATCGAAGTAGCTGGTCTCTACCTAAACGGTATTACGCCAAAGCAAGATGTTATAGAATCAAAGATCACTAAAGACATCTCTATGGCAGACAAAGCGAATTATCTAGTACAGGAACAAGGTATTCCATTCCGTGATGCGTATAAAATGGCAGCAAAGGAATCAGACGATGCTACTGTAGACTTTGCAGCAAACATTGCTTCTAAGGTCAGCCCTGGTGCCCCAGGTAATCTCTTCTTGGATCATTATGAAGAACGTATTCATGAACTATCGTTGTAAAGGATTCAATCAATCGTTATATCACAAAACTAAGCTCTTTCTTTTCACTCCTCTCAAAATCCAGCATTCCCAGTTTCTCGGTCAATTCTGTAAGCTGGGAGAGGAGTGTTAAGATGTCTCCGTGGGGTTCGACTTTCAAATGATAAGCTCCACCA